>CAJFUK010000030.1 GCA_904420125.1 Candidatus Falkowella caecavicola
AAACATCATATCTGCGATTTTCAAGGTTCAATCTGAGCCTATTTCTTAGGCTCCATTTTTTCATAACTCATTTGACACTACCCTTTTCTTCTGCATCTATCTGTAAGTCCATAGCGGCCAGCGAAGCAATCAACGCGTACCGCATGGCCTGATTCGCCAAATCGATGGCATATTCGGCATACAGGGTAATGGCTTCGGCCTTATCCTCGGATGGGCTGCTTTCCTCGGAATGTACATGGCTTTCCAATTGGCCTTTCAGCAGCTTCTTCATTTTGCGGCTGTATTCCAGTTGTGCCTTGGCAAGTTCCGCTACAGCCTGGGACCGGCTCCCTTCTGCACTTTTTTGAAGAACAAGAGCGTGTTCTTTGTATTCATCTTTGGCTTTTTCCAGTTCCTCGCGGATTTTTTGCTGGTTTTCCTGTCCACAGATGCGCAGCCTGCTCTGCAGCTTCCCATATTCCTGCTCCATTTCATAGAGCTTGATGGCGAAGATTTCCTGGTTTAATTTCATAGTCAAAATTGACTCCTTTCTGATACAATAAAAACCAGATAGAGGCGTTGGGCAACCGATCCGGTTTTCTTTCCATTTGCTTTACCTCTCTTGTCTTTCTTTATACCAGTAAAATTCCTCCGATGCCACTCTCAATTTCCCGCTTGTGTCCTTACAAAACAGGAAATCTGTCAAAAAAACTGACATTTTCTCGGTTTTGTAAGGACAGATTTAAAAAATTGCAAGTGGTCAATACTAACTGTATCCGATAATCTATAGCTAAGGGATCCCGCCGACATACGGTTTTCCTGAAAACAGTTATTCTGAAAGGAGTTTATTTATGATTAGGAACAAAAAGCTTCTGGGATGTGGAGAGCTTATTCTCGGTATCCTCCTGATTTTACTGGGCATATATACCTTCGTAAATCCTTCTTCTGCCCTGACCGGCGTTACGGTCATCTACGGTATTCTCGCATTGGTGACCGGTATCGTTGATATTGTTTATTACATCAAGCTGGAACAGCGCACCGGATTTGGTCCTGTGTTCTCCCTGGTTGGCGGTATTTTGAGCATTATCGCCGGAATACTGCTCCTGTTCAATATAGACATTGGGATATGGGTGCTGGTGGTACTGTTTCCGATCTGGTTTATCGCACATTGTGTTGCCAGACTCGCCCATCTGCCTTATATCCGTCTGACAGCTGGTACCGGTTATTATTATTTCACCCTGGTCGTGAATATTCTGGGACTGATCCTTGGCGTGCTGATGATTTTTAACCCCTTTCTTTCTTTCCTTTCTGCCAGTTATCTGATCGGCATTTATCTGATCTTTTTGGGAATCGACAGCCTGGTGTTTGCCCTCAACCTGTTGGATTCCCGCCGTTAGGGATGGTGTTCCATGGAAACGATGAATCTTCTGGCAACCCTGGACCAGAATTATCTGCCGCCATTGCAGGTCCTGTTGACTTCGCTGCATATAAGCCATCCCGGCGAACCGGTGGCACTCTATCTCATGCACAGCGGCATCCCGGAACAAATGCTTAGCATGCTGCAAAAGCAGTGCCAAACATTTGAAATTGAGCTTTGCCCGGTGCAGATCAGCAGCTCAATTTTTCGGAATGCACCGGTTACCAGGCAATACCCGCAGGAGATGTACTACCGGCTGCTGGCTCCGCATCTTCTGCCATCCAAGATACACCGCGTGCTGTATCTGGATCCTGATATTTTGGTGATGAATTCCCTCCGTCCCCTATGGGAAACGGACCTCCGGGGCAACCTCTTTGCCGCTGCCTCCCACAAAGGAAAAACCGAACTTGTCCACAACATCAACCAAGTCAGGTTGGGAACGGAAAGTAAGTACTTTAATTCCGGCGTGCTTTTGATCGATATGGATGCCGGACGGCAAAAGATGATACCAGAGGAAATTTTTCGGTATGCAGAAGAACACGCCAAGGGACTGCTGCTGCCGGATCAGGATATTTTTAATGCCCTATACGGAAACAGGACACTGGAATTGGACGATACCCTCTGGAATTACGACGCACGCAATTATAACGCCTACCTTCTGCGCAGTGCGGGTGTCTGTGATTTGGATTGGGTGTTGAGCCATACCGCCCTTCTTCATTTCTGCGGGAAATCCAAGCCCTGGCAGACGAGATATATTCACCGGTTCGGCATATTGTATAAGCATTACATACAATTAACACGCCGGACAGGGTTTTATTTGGGAGACAAATAATCAGAAGGCAGTGCGGGTAATAGTAGAGTTCCGTAACAAAGGGGAAAACGAAAAAGGCAATGGTATTGGAGGACAAAGATACTGGCCGCATAACCGCCAGCACAGGCAGCTGCTTTGCACCAATCTGCTGATAAGCGGAAATCGGAATGAACACCTTGCCGACAAGGACAAATGGGCAAAGGCATTATTCTTTCGGCTGGCCGGGCAAATGGCAGATGACCAGGGCACGAGCAGCTAAAGGACACAAATCCAATTCCCTCCAGCCTTTACATAAAGAAATCGTGCGGATAAAATATCCGCACGATTTCTTTATGTGGCAAATCCGGCATATTGCGTCCTGTACAATTGATAATACTTTCCTTTTTGATGGAGCAACTCTTGGTGGCTGCCGCATGCAGCAACCTTTCCCCGGTCCATCACTACGATGAGGTCGGAATCCCGGATAGTGGAAAGACGATGGGCAATAACAATGCTGGTCCGGTTTGGCATGACCTTCTGCATGGCACTTGGAATGGCCTTCTCTGTGCGGGTATCCACATGGAAAGTGGCCTCGTCCAGAATCAAAATTTTCGGGTCGGCTACAAAGGCACGGGCAATCGCCAGAAGCTGTCGCTGCCCGTTGCGCCGACAAGGGCCACTTTTTTACAGGAAGGTACGGGTAGGGAAAAATCTCGGATAATGGGATGTCCCGGCCCGTAGAAACAGCAGATGTTTAGAGCTGTTCAGGTCCAGCACGCCGTCATCTACAATCTGGCTCATGATTCCGGGCTGGACCAGGTCCATGGATACCTCGCCGATCATAAAGAGTCTGGCAAGGACGGCGTAGGGGAGGTAGGGTTTAATATATTTCCACATGGCTTATTCCTCTTTGGTCCGGCGCTTATCTTCCCGGCACCTGTGAGCCCTTCGGCTGCCTTGCCCTCTATCGCTTCGATCCACCCCCTGATAGCGGCTGGCCCAATCCGCATGGATTTTATTCAGCAGGCCCAATAGTTCCTCTTTTTCGCCTTCTGACAAACAGGAAAACATTTCCTCATGGCGGTGGACCCGCTGTGCCTTTGCCTCTGCCGCCCGAGCCTTTCCTGCTTCCGTCAAAGTGATGTCTGCCGTTCTCCGGTCGATTTCGCTGGGCGTACGTGCGATATACCCAGCGTGTTCCAGTTTGACAATGACCTCGCTGGCAGACCCCGGCTGGATACCCAACCGCTGCGTGAGTTCCCGCTGGGTGATACGGCCGCCTATTTCCTCCAGCACAATTAAGACGTGTTTTTGGCTGCCCTTTCCTTCATATAAAGATCGCATAATGTGGTTCAGGTCGCGCATACGAATAATCAGCCGGTCATTGATGCTGGTATTTTGGGGGATCATTGGCCGTTCGGCAGGCCAATTTCTCTTTTCTTTCAAACCTCTCATGGTGTAATCCATTTTTTATTTGTTTTGGTACCTTAATAGTATAGTACCTTTTTGAAAAAACAATCAAGGTACCTTAATAAATAGAAAAAAGGGTGCCGTAAAAATGAATTTGTGCAAAATTGCCTTTGAAAAAATTTTTTAAAATCTGTATAATAATCAATAAACGTGTAGCATTTCACTGCGTAAATCCAGTTGAAAGCTACACGTTTTATTTTTATTTTACGGAGGGAACTTCTATGAAACGGATCCAAGCGGCATGTATTTGCCAAACCCTTCACTTTTTGCTAAAAGAAGAAGTGGGGCATGGATACGCGGTAAAACTGGTCAAAGAAGAAGTCGAAAATTATAAGAAGTCTTTGGAGAAGAACCGCACCAAATATAAGATTGTAAAGGAAGCCGAACAACCGGACGGCTCTGTTGTCATTCAGATTATCAAGCAATACAATCAAAGCCCGGTTGGAAATTATTTAGATTAATCATAACGAGATCAGCGTGTAGCCTACTATGGTGTAAATCCAGCGGCAGTGCTACATGCTTGTTTTTTGAAAAGAGGATGGAACCAATGGAAACTTCGAATCAACATCTGGGAACGCAGCGTATCGGTAAATTGATGGCACAATATGCCGTTCCCTGCATGATTTCACTTTTGGTCGGCGCGCTTTACAATATTGTCGATCAGATTTTTATCGCCAACGCCAGCTATCTTGGTTCGTATGGCAATGCAGCCAACACGGTAGTATTCCCGCTCACAGTGGTCGCTCTGGCCGTAGCCGTTATGATTGGGGACGGCTGCTGTGCATTTGTCAGTATCAGCCTCGGAAAAGGTAAGGAAGATCATGCAAAAAGAAGCGTCGGAAACGCGATCGTTATGAGTGTGATAAGCAGTCTTGTTTTGATGGTGATTTATCTGGTGTTTCAGAGGCAGATCATCGCCATGTTTGGCGGTACAGTAAATGAAGAAACGTTTGCCTATTCCCAGGAATACTTCTTTTATATTACCCTGGGGATCCCTTTTTATATATTTGGCCAGGCTATGAATCCTATTATCCGCGCGGATGGCAGCCCAAGGTTTGCTATGGTTTCCACGTTGGCCGGTGCGGTAGTCAATACGATTCTTGATCCCATTTTCATTTTTGTTTTCCGGTGGGGGATGATGGGGGCGGCCATTGCCACGGTCATCGGCCAGGTGATGACTGCCGTTCTTGCCATTTGGTACATCCTGCACATGAAAGTGATCAAGCCGGCCAGAAAGGACTTCGGTATCAACGGTAAAATCTGCGGCAGGACGCTGCTGCTTGGCATTACCAGCTTTTTGTCCCAGATTTCTATGGTCGCGGCCATGGCGGCCATCAACAATATGCTGCGCAAATACGGAGCGGCGGACCCCATATTCGGGCAAGCTCAGTACGCACAGATCCCTATGGCGGTGGTTGGTATTGTGATGAAATTCTTCCAGATTGTTATTTCTATCGTCGTGGGGATGGCGGCCGGGTGCATCCCGATTGTCGGTTTTAACATGGGGGCAGAAAAAAAGTCCCGTGTCAGGGAACTTTTTACCAAGCTGTTGATTGCAGAAGCGGCTGTGGGCGCCGTCGCGTTTATCCTTGTCGAATTCTTCCCGCGTCCGATGATCTCTATTTTTGGAGCGGCCAATGAGAGCAGCTATTATACGGAATTTGCTATCCTGGCGTTTAGAACCTACCTGTGCATGATTATTCTGGCGTGTGTCAACAAGGCGTGCTTCATCTTCTTGCAGGCAATGGGAAAAGCGGCCGCATCCACCACGCTTTCCATGATCCGTGAGGTGGTCTTCGGCGTTGGCTTTGCACTTCTCCTGCCAATATTTTTCGGGTTGTCCGGCGTTTTGTATTCCATGCCGGTATCGGATGTTTTAACGTTTGTTGTGGCGGTATTTTTAATCTGCCGCACATATCGGGAGCTAAACAAAAAAGGGGAGGAGCTGCAATGAACAACCGAGTCATCACAATCAACCGTGCGTTTGAAAATGGCGGCTGCATGATCGGGAAAATCACGCATCACCTTCTGTGAAAAATCAGGATTGAAAGACTATTGTTTATTCCATCCGGCCAGCTCGCCGGATAAAATTTTTTCTAACTGGCATGCAAGTTTATCCTGATCCAGATTTGATTTCCCGCCATATGCCAACAGCACTCCCACCAGGCCGCAGGCGTTGTATCGGAGCAACACCTCTCGGTCCAGATAATTGATAGATACATCCTTCGGCCGATTCTGCGCCATCTGACTGAGATAAGCGCTAATCGCATCGATCATGATCTGCTCGACCTGAGGGCGCCTTTGGGAATTCATCAGCTTCTGAAGCATGGGAAAACGTTCTACAGCAAAAGAAATAAAAATTCGCAATGCCGATCGCATGTCCTCCGTTTGCAGGCTTTGCTCTACCAACTGTTGGGTTGTCTGCCTGACCGACCATTCCAGCACATCCATGATATCCTGGAAGTGGTAATAAAAGGTCTGGCGAGAAATATGGCATTCATCGATCAGTGCCTTCACCGTGATTTTGTCCATGTTGCCGCGCCAGACCATTTTAGCAAAGGTTTCAGCAATAATCTCTTTCATATCAGCCGACATAGAGCACGCCCCTTTCTGTATGTTTGATCTACAAACAGTCACCATATCAAAGAGCGATACTCTGTGCCTGTTTTGTTGATGTTCTTACCGCTTTGAATTTTGCGTGGAGTTGATGATTTACTGGAATTTTATCATATTTCGGGGAAAAAAACAAGACGGCTTTAGAAGTATCGAGGCGGACTGCGTTTGTCTATCCGGGCAAACATGTGCTGAAGTAACGGAAATGACGAAAAAAAAAACCACCGTCATTTCCGTCAAACTGTACCTGGCCAACAGAACCTGCCTCCAATCCCTGCTTCATGGAAAAACGTCCGGATTTTAAACCGGGGACTTAGAAAATGATACTGGTTAAAAAAGCAAACGCCTTAAACAGCGAAACGGCGCTGCGACCTTTCGGCTGCAACGCCATCTTCCAGACTGGCCTGGTTACGAGACCCTGCTTATTTGCGGCCTCGTTTCTGTCCCGAATTTCATAAAATCAAAAAATATCTTGAGAAAAGCAAGCGAAATAGCAGCGGCAGGATCACAACCAACCGCCGCGCGGACGGCGGGGCGGCCAGAGAGTCTTCTGTCCGCTTTTTCATCAAATCCTTACTCTTTTTCAGATTGTATTTGATTTAAGTAATGCAGGCCCAGAAGCACAGAATACTCCGGGTTTTGGGTCGTACGGTATTGCAGCTTGCCCCATGGTGTCCAAACCCTTTTTTTCACCTCCCGGAATAAACGTTCCGGGAGTTCGTTCCCCCAGTTCAAAACACCGCCGCTCAAAACTACGACCTCCGGATCATAGGCGTAGATCAATGCGATCAGGCAGTTGCGCCAACTGTCGCAACATTCCTCAAAAATGGAGGCGGCCAGCGGATCTCCGGCATCATAGTATTCTTTCAGTATTTTGAAATTCAGAACGGGTTCATTTTTCAGGGGGCTGGCAAGAGGCGATTCATTGGCGATCTCTTTCAGCGCCCAGGTGCTTGCATGCGCCTCAATACAGCCAAAACCCGGGCACCCAGCGCATGAACGCCCGTTACCCTGCTGGGGGATATGGCCAAACAAATTCCCCGCCTGGTAGTGCTTCCCACGAATCAGGCGTCCGTCCATAACAGCAGCAGTGCCGATCCCTGTTCCCAGGATCATGAGGACAAAGTCTTTGCAGCCAAGGGCCGCACCGTATCCCATTTCACCCAGGGCAGCGGCATTCGCGTCATTTTCAAGGACCATGGGAAGACCAAAACGCTCATGGATCCATTTCTCAAAATCAAACCCTTCGCAGTCATTGAACTTATCATTATGACCGAGAATCTGTTTTCGCTCACAATCCACAAGACTGGGAAAGGCGATGCCGATCCCGCTTGCCGAGTGAATACGCATCCATTTTGTGCAGATATCTTCGATTTCAGGTTTTAAAGGCAGGAATCCTCTGGAGGAGTTTGCCTCTATTTTGGCCGAGGCAATGACCTTGCCGTCAGACACAACCCCCATTTTTACTTTGGTTCCGCCCAGATCAATTGCAATCGTCTTCATTTCTGATTACCGATTACCCAGCTGCATGCGCATCATCGACTATAACGGCTTCGCCGTCGCGGCATATCACGCGGACCGGAAAACCCTCGGTTTCAATTGAACCATAGTCGTGGCCTGCATCGGACGGCCAGCAGGCGCCGACGACCAGATCATCATCCCCGATATTGACCAGCCTGTGGGCCGTATAGCCGCTGATATAGTGGAGGGAGTTCTTTTTGACCAGCTGTGCAGTACAGTTTCTGTTCTCGTCCATCAACAGGAGCAGCCCTGTACCGGAAATCCCCCAGTAATATTCCCCGCATTCCCTTTTAGCATGGAAATGCCCCTTGGTCATATAATATTCCCCGCCAACTGTGCCGGGGTGGATGCAGCTTGTTCCGAAAAACAGGCCGCCGGGAGTCCCTTCCGGAACGACGGTATGGGAACTGACCTCATACACGATTTCTTCGCCGTCTTTGGCAGCAAACGCCTGCTCATCTGCAAAGACTCCTTTCAGTTGTGCGAGCTTCTTCTGCGAGAACACGGCATATTTGCCCTCAAGGCAACCGTTGTGCAGGTTATAATGTTCGGTACTTTCATTCAATTTCATAGCATTTTTCACCTCAATCTATTTTACTGTTATGAATGATATCAGTCATCGCCTGGTGCCATCCGATCTCACGCCACATGCCGACAAACTGCGGGCCGCAGAAATTGCTGGTGGCCATCCCGGCCCATCTGCCGGTAGCCGCGGCGGTCGTCACGCCTAACTGGTTCAGCTCTAAAATCCAGTTCCAATTGAGCAGCGGCCAGTCTTTATAATCTACAATCGCCCAGCACTCCGTTGTCACCACCGGTTTCCCGCTGCGCCTGGACCATTCGGCAACATGTTCAATCTCTTTGATCAGGCACCTGTCATAATACTCTTTGGATTCCCGATAAATGCGCTCTCCGTTCAAGGCAAGATTGGTATAGCCGGTGTCATCAAAACGCTCATAATGATAGCCAACCTGATGGTAAAACTCGCCGGAATTGGTCATCCAGACATGGGGCTCGATGAAGTCCAGAAAGCTGACGTCCTCATCCAGATTAGAAAAGGGATTGGTATAGGAGACGGTGACCGGGATCTGCGGATATGCTTTCTTAAATTCACCCACCGCTTCACGCATCCAATCAGCCGCCTGTTGGGACTCCCGCTCGGTACTTCCGTATCTGGTAAAAAAGGGCGCCCAAACGTCTAACGGAAACTCGTTGCAGAGGTCCACATACAGAATATTATCCAGTTCTCCCCAGCTTTCGATGTACTTTAGCGTCCTGATCCAGATATCAGCGTGATCTTTGGCCGTCAGGATACGCATTCTGGTGTCGTCCAAATCTTCCCGGAACCAGGTGGAGAGGGCCACACGAATTCTATGCCGGCGGCACGCCTTTAGAAAGTTTTGAAAATCATCATACAGGGTAATCCTGTTCACCGAACAGCTGCCCCAATCCTGTAAATTCCATACAGGTTTCAGCGTCCATTCCTTGTGGATATCCTGTGCTATGAGATGGGGAAAAGCGTCGATCCGGACAGCATCATAGCCGCGCTGTGCCAGTTCAGTCAAGGCCTGATCCCAATCCTCATAACCTGCGCCCGGCCATCGCCTTTCGATCCACGAAAATTCCCACATGGCAATCGCAAAGGGCCTCTCAATCCGAAATAATTCCTTTGCTTTGGCGTCAATTGTGTTGTTCACTTTTTCTCCTCCTAAAAGATGATCATGGTCAGGGCACAAGGAGGGAGCCGTATTGTCATTGTCCCCTCATTTCCCGTTGGGCGATTTCCTGTTTGGCTTCTGCAGCGGCCATAACAAGAGCCTCGCTTTTGTCATGATCCGGCGTTAGTCCTTTTGCTCCTCTGTATTTTTGTCCTGTGTGTTTTTGTCAGTAGTGCCTGCGTAAACAACATAGGTGTAATGAGCGGCATTATAATAGGAAAGGGTATATTCGAGCACATTGACGTCGCTGTCAAAAGAGATTCGGGTTCGTTTCATGATGGGGTCGCCTATATGAACCCCGAGAGCCCCGGCTATTTCCGAATCGGCGGTTACAGCCTCAAATCGTTCCTCAATGCCGACAGGCGCTTGAATCCCCAAATCCTCTAAAAGCCGGTAGAGAGAACCGTAATACGGCTCATTTTCCAACGGCAGCTGATATCTTCCGGAAATATAGGTATCAAAGAGCACAATGGGCTTTTCGTTTGCTGTTCTGATTCGCCGGATGCGGTAAAGGGGAGCCCCGGTTTCACAGGAAAAAATGTCCGCAAGTGTTTCATTTGCCTGCACTTTGGATACCTCGGCAAATTTGGTTCCGGGAATCATATTGCGCTCCCGCATCTCTTCGGTGAAGCTTTTGATGCTGGAAAGAAGTTCCTCAATGACTTCCTGTTTGCAGACAATGGTCCCTTTACCGCGCGTGCGCACGACCAGTCCCTCCCGCTCCAGGGAGAAAATAGCCTGCCGTACGGTGATTCTGCTGACCCCATAGTATTCCTGCAGTTCCAATTCAGTCGGAATATTTTTTCCGTACTCGTACTCCTTGCCGATAATTTTTTCTTTCAGATCCTGATAAATCTGCATATAGAGCGGAGGAGCTCCCTTTGTATAATCCAGGGATTTCATTCGATTTCCTCCTAATGTCTGACATAGGCACGGATGACGGTGACAGGCCCCTCTGCCATGGGTCGAATGGTGTACCTGCCCGCGGCTGCCGGAAGGATAAAGGTTTCAGCGTAATGGACCTCAAAGGGATCAAAGGCACCCTCCGGGCTTTCAATCACAGCGGCTTCACCTTCTACCAGGTTGAGCATATTCACATTATCCTCCGTATCGAGGCTGCACAGGGTTTTGATTGTATATCTCCGGGTCTCAATGAATTCCAATCCATGCAGGCCGGTATGCTCTTCCGTATAATCCTGGTTCTCCTTCACCACATAGGCCTGGTCGACCAGATTGTTTTTTACCCAATCGGTCCGCCGGTCCCACTGGATCACCTTTGAACCATGCTCAATATGAATGGGCCGGGGCTTTCCATCCAGTCCCAACCGGTCCCAATCCCAGAGTTTCATGGTGAAAATATAAGGGGTGGCGCTGATTTCCAAAACCATGCAGTCACGTCCCGAACAATGGATGGTACCTGCCGGAATGAGAAAATGATCGTGTTTTTTTGCGGGGAATTGATTGATATATTTATCAGCGTCAAAGGAAATTGCACCTGTTGCGGCCTCCCGCAGGTCCCGTAGCATCTCTTCGGGGGAGACATTTTCTTTGAGGCCGAGGTAAACATGGGCGCCTTCCTTTGCATCCAGTATATAATAGCTCTCATCCTGGGTATAGCTCATGCCGAACTGGCAGTGAATATAATCAGTCAAAGGGTGTACCTGCAGGCTCAGATTCTGCCCTTCCATGGTATCCAGAAAATCAAACCGAATGGGGAATTCTGCGCCAAACCGGGCATATACCTGAGGACCCAGGAGTGCTACCGGCCGATAAAGGACCAGGTTCATGGCGGGGGATTCCACCAAAACTCCGTTCACCTCCAGGTAGATGCTGTTCTCTTCCGGGACCCCGTCGAATGACCAGGCGAAATTTTTCTGGTTTGGATCAAGACCGCAGACTTTTTTCATCCACTGGCCGCCCCAGACACCGGGATCAAAATACGGTACGGTGCGGAAAGGCCTTTGGGAGATTTCCTCCAGGGCCTTTCGGAAGCAGGCGCCGGTGATCATAGCAGGATCGTTCCTGCGGTTGGTGTCCAGGTAAAAATCAATTTTATCATACAGTGACCGTTTCAATTTATCCGCAATACGCCACTCAAAAAAGTATCCCTGTTTAAATTTTTTCAGGATGTCTTCCTGCTCGTTATCCGTATGGTAGTTCGGCATCCCTTTCCGAAAACGCTGCTGGATTTCCCATCTGGCCATGTCCGCATACACCAGTATATCAGGCTCTGTGAGGGAAGCGGCACCGAATCCGTAGACAATGATCAGCCCGGAGGTACCTGCAATTTGTTCCTGAAGGGATGATATTTTATCCGGGTCCTGAAAATCCGCCAGGTCGCCGAAATACATATGTCCAAAGACCCGGTCATCGGTCAGGTAGGGATGGATTTTCTGATAGAACGCGTCTTTGGAACAGAGCGCCTCCCGCATATCCAGAAAAAGGCTGGGATTCAACGATAAAAATTCCGGTTTCAGCTCTTCGTCGATCACACCGGGATAGGTATCGATTGCCAGAATGCAGGTTCCCCTGGCATCCAGGTAAGAAGCAGCCGTTTCAGAGATGACCTGAAGGATATCCCGGTAGGTATTCCAGGACTGGGTTCCTTCTACCGTAATTTTATTCATGGGGGTTTTACAGTAGTTCATATAATCGCCTCTCTATGTAATTTAAAGGATTACGGATGGTAATTTTCCCATAGTTTCAAAAACATCTGCGGATGCGTTACGAATTCAAACAGGCCGGGTGATTCCCGATACTGCTGGTAGATCGGTACCCCCTGCCGGATGCCGAAATCCTCGTAGGTCCGCGCCGGCTTCAGGGTCAGGCGGCTATTGGTATAGCGCTCGTTCGGTTTCCAGCCCATGAGGCCATGTCTGTTCATCAACGGGAAAAAAGCAATCCCGTTATGCCGGCGTACATCGGCATACTCAAAGCCGTAGTCGCGCACGCACCATGCGCCAAAGGTCATATTCTGTTCCGGATTGGCATTGATGGTTGCATGGACCCAACCCGGCGGGACAATGATTACATCGCCGGGCTTTCCGTAGACGGCATAGCAGTCTCCGGCATCGTCGCCCCCATTTTGCTGCATATAAATATACGCTTCGCCGTCCCAGATTTCATAGACCTCACAGGTTGAGGCTCCGCAGGAGGGGGATACCGCGTGAATATGGCCCTGGGAACGGACCGGTTCGTCACCGAGCTGCCCTTTGGCATAGGTGACCACCCCGTAAAGCAGATTGCGCGCAATCAGGTCTTCCTGATCCTCTTTCAGCGCGACGTCCATTGCGATACAGTACACGGTTTCCGGACCATTGCAGTCAGGATTGAGCAGAGACGCCCGGATCTGATTTAAATTTCGCCGCTCCGGTTCGGGACCATAGACCCCCTTTCCATACACAAACCCCATGGGATCTGCTTCTACCGTTATTGGAAATCCAGGATAAAAATCCATATTGTACTCCCCTTTATATTTGTTATAACATTATAACAAATATAAAGGGGAAATTGGCATTTGTCAAGAGCTTTTTTGATATTTTTGATGATTGAAAGGATGAAAAAGGGAAATACTATGTACTGCCCATCTTGATGACCAGCGGTCACAGGACCTGTGATACAGGTTTAAAAATCCGTTTTGTAAAACCCGGATGGATGACGGGTCAAGCAGCGATTCGAAAAAAGGACACCTGTTCACACAGTGGAACAGATGTCCTTTTTTCAGTTATTCTCCGTCGATGACGGTATTGCGTTTGAAGAAAAGAGAAATACACCAGACCCCGGCAAGCGCTACAAGAGTATATATAATACGGCTGATCATCGCGCTTTGGCCCCCGAAGATCCAGGCGATAATATCAAACTCAAACAGTCCAATACCGCCCCAGACAATGGCGCCGATAATTACAAGCGCTAATGCGATTTTGTCAAGCATTCTATTCATCCTCCAATTTTCACCGGAATGATTTTCCGGCTCATGTCTGAATTGTCCCCGATTTGTGGACAATTCATATTCGTAGTATGTCCGAAGATCAAATGAATATACAGGCAAAACGATGATCCACTGGATTTTATAACCGACGATGGCCTGCCTGCTGTTTTCCGCCGGGCCGTGCAGATCCGAATCCAATCTTATATTCAGTTACTCAGTTACTCAGTTGAATTCCCGGATTATCTGGAGACAGAAGGTTGTAATTCAACCTGAAATATGTTAAAATGAAAAAAGCTGTTTTGAGGGAAGACAAAAAGATAGGAGAACAATATGAAAGAACTGATCATCGGGTGCGCTGCCATCGTGATTTTGCTTTTTATTATTTTTGGAATCGCTTTGCGAAAAGTAAAGCGGCAGGCGCGGCATACCGTTGCGGAGGAAGGGCTGCGGAAAGGCGGAATGGCAGGCGAGGACAGGGTGGCTGAACAGCTTCAGATATATGCCAGGGCCAACGGGTGTAAAGTGATCAATCGGATTTATCTGCCTTTGTATGGAAGCACGACAGAAATCGATCATATCCTGATCGGAAAATTCGGCGTGCTGGTCATTGAAACAAAAAATATGCGGGGACAGATTTACGGAACTGCGAAGGACCGCGAATGGATACAGATGGTAAACGGAAAGAAAAAACATCAGTTTTATAACCCGCTGTATCAGAATAAGACCCATATCGCCACGCTCCGGCATCTTTTGGTGCGGGAAAAAATGGATAAGGTCCATATAGAAGGACTGGTCGTCTTCTGTGGACGAAATGTATGCGCTGATGTCACCAGAGGAATGCCGGTCATCCCCTTTCGGAATTTGCAGGGCTATCTGTCCAGAAAACGCTTTCAGGAAGACTGCGGTGTAGATGTGGCGCGGGTTTACCGCATCATTAAAAAATATGAGGTTACTGACCGCAGCCTGATTGATAAGCACAACGCTTATGTCAAGAAAATGGCGCGAAAAAAACAGCCGGCAAACAAAGTTTCATTATAAAATCATATTTTGCGCATACCGGCATGTGATATACATTGGGAGAATAAAACGGCAAATTGGATGAACAGGTGAATGAATATGAAACATGTGATCCATATATTTGGAGCATCCGGCGCAGGAACCACAACGCTTGCACGAAAAATTTGTGATGAGCTGGGCTTCTTTTTGATGGATACAGACGACTATTTTTGGTTGCCTGTCGATCCAAGATACTCGCAAAAGCGTCCTCGTGAAGAGCGGCTTTTAATGATGAGAAACGATATTGAACATGCAGATCATGTTGTTATTTCCGGCTCGCTTGTGGATTGGGGAGATGCGTTGATCCCGCTGTTTACATTGGCGGTCCGGCTGCAAACAGATACAGAAATCCGTATAGACAGAATAAAGTTAAGAGAAAAAGAAAAATTTGGTAAACGGATAGATGTTGGCGGAGATATGTACCAGCAACATCTTGATTTTATAGAATGGGCAAAGGCATATGACACCGGCGGCCCCGATATGCGCAGCAAAATCAAGCACGATGAGTGGAAAAAACTGCTTCCGTGCAAAATCCTTCAGCTCAACGGTGCGGATAACCTAGAAGATAATTTCCTGCGCGTGAAAGGCTGCCTGTAAATCCGTCGACACAGCAAACATGCGGTTTGTCCAACAGATATAACAACGATTTCCGTCTATCCGATTAATCAAAACCGTAGAATGGCTGAACCCAGGGCGAGAGGCGGAGTGTGGAAGGCTGCATACCAGCGCCGCTTTCCTCCTTGTCAAACAGGAATGAGGAAAGCATACACCAGAATCCCATCCCCGGTTTTTCTATATGCGAGGATGCGAAAAAAGCCGTTTTATCAAACCATCGGCATCCGATTGGATTAAAAAGCGGCATATTGGGCCATACTGCAGATAAAAACATGCAGGGTGGCGAGACAATGCAACAAAAATATTACCGCTTAAAATGGTTTCTTCGTTCCTTTCTGCTGTCAAGCGCAGTATTGATGGCTGTTTTTATGTCTGCAATGGCCTGGATTTCCGGCAGGGATTCCCAGCAGCAGGTGACAGCTCCTGTGGAGAATCAGCCGGTCTATACGCCGGAGACGGACGAGCCGCTGAATATCCTGATCCTCGAATGCAGTACACGTGCCAAGCCTATTGAAACGGTATGGTTGATCCGTCTGGATCCGTTGCAGGGAAAGGTGCCGGTGGCCGCACTGCCGCTGGAATCAGCTGCTGCTTTGGATGGCAGATCCGGGACGTTGGCGGATTTTTATGATTACGGCGGCATTCAGATGGCAATCCGCGCCGTGGAAGGCACGTTTGGTATCCCTGTTGACCGGTATATCCGCTGCGACCGGGAAACTTTTTCCCGTTTTGCTGATGTACTGGGCGGTATTGTCTATGAAATATCCGAACCTCTGGCGCTCCAGATGGAAGAAGCAGGACAGCATATCCTTCCGGGTTTGCAGACGCTGGATGGACGTCGGATTTTACAGCTGCTGCATTTTCCGTGCGCAGAAGGCAGGCTCTTTCAGACGAACCGCCAGGCTGTAATGGCAGCGCTTTTGTTTTCCGCTGAAAACGCCCGGGCAGGATTGTCCGGTGACACCCTTTATTATGATTTTATCAACGACATTGATACCAATATCAGCGCGTTTGACTACGATTACCGCCGCAGGGGCCTGGAAGTCCTTTTTTCCAAAGAGGACGCCGTATATCCCGTCGAACTCAGCGGGACGTTTGACCTGGATGGGCGGTTCCTGCCCGACAGCGCAGCACTGCTGGCGTTGCGGGAGGCGTTTTCCTAGTCTCTGCGCCGGGATTGGGACGGCATGGAGGTTTATATGGTTTTGATTGCCCGGATAGCAGAGCAGAATATTTCATGGGAGCGAGCAGCGGTCATCCTTCTGGTCATAGCTGTTTTGGCGGCTTTGTGCGGAGCGCTGTATTTTCTGCGCAAACGGCTGCGGGGATTCCCTTACGAAAAAATAGACTGCCTGCTGACGGAAAGAGAAGCAAAATTTTATGCGCTCCTTGACCCGATTGCAGAGGAATGCGGCTTTCGTGTCATGGTGAAGGTGCGGCTGGCGGATCTGATTCGGGTGAAACAGGGCCGGAAAGACTTTCAAAGCTGGTTTAACAGAATTAAAGCCAAACACATTGATTTTGCTGTCTGTTCAGCAAAGCTGGAACCCGTGGTTCTGATTGAGCTGGATGACCGTTCCCATGATCAGAAAGACCGGATCCGCCGGGATCAGTTTGTAGACCGTGCGCTGGCGAAAGCGGGCGTGCCGATTTTGCACTACCGCGAGTACAGCCCGGAACAGTTGCAGAAAGATCTGCAAAATTTTCTTTAGCGCGGGTTGATACGATCGGATCGACACTGTGTCCGAATCAACACCATCTGAACAAAAAAATTTTTTTACCGCTTTCTGCTGCCGAACATGGGTCTGGCAGGGCAGATCGCGGTTTTTTTGTCTGACTGTGCCGCAACCCGTATTCTGGAAAGGCCATAGCTGCGTGCCTCAGACAGGCGGCCTCGCATAAAATGAAAATGGTAGACGGGATCGGCGCGCTGGCAGATGCTGCAGCACGATGCCGTATCCCTGAAAAACCGCAGGCGCCGAATGAGGAGAAGTGGTATGGAAATATTCATGCCCACAGAGAGGCTTTGAATCTGCGGTCTGACGAGGCGGCCGGCGCCTGCTTCCGATACAACCAAAGGGCGGACCCATACAGCTTCTATGGATCCGCCCTTTGGTTTAACTGAATGGGATTCCATCCGTTTTTTCAGCGGAGGAAAAAGGCTTAGACATGGGAAAAAGGGGCTTTGTTGAAAATCAAAGTGAGGGTCGGTCAGTCAAACGCCAATATCAGGGAAGGTCGTTCGGTACAGATACAGAGAAAACAGCACCGCCGCTTAGGACACAAGACTGTTTTCAAAACCGGCTAGGGAGGACAAAGAGGACAGAAAATGGATCATGAACGAAATTTTATAAACGGACTATTGACGGTTTTTTTATTCTGCGATAAAATAATAAGTAAGTTTATAGCGCTGTATTCTGCCCGAACAGCGGGGCTGGGCAGAATGTAGACAGTTCGGGAGGCAGACTTTTCCGGCAGGGCTATTTTGGCCGTACCCTACAGGCAAGAAGATCAAAAGGTATCCTGTAGAGCGGGGCATCTGTGCATACCAGGAGCTGCCGCCAGGACGGGACAAATGCAAACTGCGGACTGGCTTTTCAGGAGCCGGATACAGGGGGACGGAAGCGATGATTCAAATCAGCCCATCCATTTTGGCAAGCGATTTTGCCAATCTGGAATCAGAAATACGAAAGATGGAAAATGCCGGTGCGGACATGCTGCATATTGATGTGATGGACGGCCATTTTGTCCCCAATATTTCGATCGGGCCACCGGTTATACAGAGCCTGCGCAGATGCACCCATCTGCCGCTTGACGTTCACCTGATGATTTCCCACCCGCTTGCCTACATTGGTGCGTTTGTAAAAGCGGGCGCGGATATGATTACGTTTCATCTGGAAAGCGAGGATGATCCTGTGATAGTGCTCCGGGAAATCCGACGCTACGGACTGCGGGCGGGAATGGCCATTAAGCCCGGAACACCCGCGCAGGCGGTGTTTCCCTATATCCGGCAGCTGGACATGGTGCTGGTCATGACGGTAGAGCCCGGTTTCGGCGGCCAGTGCTTTATGGAGGAGATGCTGGACAAGATCCGCTGTGTGCGGGAAGTTGCCCGGACAGACAATCCTGCGATGCGCCTCCAGGTAGATGGGGGGATTCAGTTGGAAACCGGTGCAAAAGCAGTCGCAGCCGGTGCGGACTGCCTGGTGGCCGGAACCTTTCTGTTCCATGCAGACAATCCAGCGCCGCTCATCCATGCGCTGCGGGCACTGGAAACAAGATAGGCTGCGCCGGCGCGCAGAAAAACCAGCTAAGGGAGGTTACGACATTGCCCAAACAAAGAAAAATCAAAAGAACGAAACATTTATATAGAGACCGCAAAAAAGGAAAAATCTTCAAGACCATCCTTTTCATTTTGATTATAGGAGGCCTGGTTGCCGCCGGGTATTTTGCCGCACCGAAACTGATGGAAATGCTCAACAGCGGGAGTTCTACAGAGGAAAGTTCCCAGGCGCCGGAATCTTCTCTGTCAGAGGAAAGTGAACCGTCTATACCGGCAGAGGAAAGCAGCACAGGCAGTCTGCCCTCCGAGCCGGAATCCTCTGTGCCGGAATCGTCCGAGCCGGAATCCTCCGAGTCAGCCCAGAATCAGATGAAAGCTTACAGTCCGGCCGGCCTCTCTACGCTGGATCTGCAAGCGGTTGCGGAAGAGGCCAGAAAAGCCAAAGAAGCCGGCTATCAGGCAATGGTTCTGACTCTCAAGGGAGAGGACGGGCAGTTGCTTTACGCTTCTGATTTGGAACAGGCAGCCGCCTGGGGCACGATCGTCGAAGCCGCGCCTTCTGCAGCAGAGATTGCAAATGTGATTCGGGAGAACGGACTGGTCCCCATTGCATCCATCCATGCGTTTAAGGATCCACTGGCAGCCAGCATGCTCCGGGATAATGCGTATCAGGTCACAGACTCTCCCGGGGACACCTGGTTTGACAACGTCCCTTCTGCCGGCGGCAAGAAATGGCTCAATCCCTACCGGACGGCAGCCAGAGAATATATCGTGGGGATTGCCGAGGAACTGGTGCAGGCGGGATTTGAACAGATTCTGGCAGAGTCGGTGCAATTCCCGGACGGCGGACAGTACAGAATGTCAGTCGGTGAGACCGGGGGCCTGACACGGGCACAGATCCTGCGCCAGTTTACAGAGGAACTGGATGCTGCCTGCCCTGGAAAGATTCTGGTCAGTTTCCCGTATACAGCAATGGCCGGGCAATATGCTGGCCGTTATGAAGAAAGCCCGCTGTATTGGCAGGCGGAGGGAATAGCGCCTGCAGTGGATCTCCGGCTGCTGGACTCTACCGAACTCAGCGCAGCGGCAGGGGAAGATCATTCTGCTTACGGGCTTGCTTATTCGCTTTTGTCTTTGGCAAAGGATTCTGTAGCAGCATACAATGGTACCATCATCCCTGTTGTCTATGAAAATGGAAATTTACAGGAAGTTTTGCAGGCCCTGGAGGCGTTGGATATTCAAACGTACATTTTACGGGGAGAATCGTCCGGATTTTTAGGCAGATAGCAAATTGACAAGATTTTCGATGTATTATATGATATTATCCATATACCAGTCGAACAAAGGAGATTTTTGGATACATCAGTATATGTAACAGCCTGTGAGACGTCTGTAGGAAAGAAAGACGTATTGGCGGACGGCTGACCAAAGAATTTTTGGAAAGGGAATGAATGGAATGAACGAAATGCAGTTGTACAGCCGCTGGGTTGCGCAGAATCTGGAGGATACGGACCTGGCAGAGGAACTGGCCGCAGTTGCCGGAGATACGGATGCGATCAAAGACCGTTTTTTCCGGGACCTTGAATTCGGAACCGGGGGGCTGCGGGGCGTCATCGGCGCTGGTACCAATCGAATGAATATTTATACCGTGCGTAAGGCAACGCAGGGACTTGCAGACTATCTGAAGGCGACGTATCCGAATCCTTCCGTTGCCGTCAGCTATGACAGCCGCATCAAATCCGATCTCTTTGCGCGGGAGACAGCCTCGGTTCTGGCGGCAAACGGCATAAAGGTGTATCTGTATCCGGAACTGAATCCGACACCTGCGCTTTCTTTTGCAGTACGCGATCTGCACTGTCAGGCAGGCGTAATGATTACAGCCAGCCATAATCCGGCCAAGTATAACGGCTATAAAGCCTACGGCCCGGATGGCTGCCAGATGACCATTGAAGCCGCTAACGCGGTTCTTGACTGCATTAACCGCCTGGATATTTTTGACGATATCCGGACGGTCGATTTTGAGGCGGCACTGGCAGACGGCTGGATTGCCTATATCGGTCAGGATACATATGCGCGGTTTTTAGAAAATGTACGCGCGCAGTCCATCCACCCGGAAGCACTCCGGCAGACGGATTTGAAAGTTGTCTATACCCCGCTTAACGGAACCGGCAACAAACCGGTGCGGGAGATTCTCCGAATGACCGGTGTGAAAAATGTTGTGGTCGTTAAAGAACAGGAGCTGCCGGACGGACATTTTACCACCTGTCCGTATCCAAACCCTGAAATTAAAGAAGCCTTGCAGAAGGGACTGGAGCTTTGCGCGGTCGAGAAACCGGATCTTTTACTGGCGACAGATCCCGACTGTGACCGCGTGGGAATCGCCGTTCCGGATCAGGACGGAAACTATGTACTGATCACCGGAAATGAGGTCGGTGCGCTGCTGTTTGAATATATCTGCCGCGAAAGAATTGCGGCCGGTACCATGCCTGAACGCCCGGTGGCGGTTAAAACCATTGTCACCACAGAAATTGTACAGAAAATGGCGGATGAATATGGCGTGGAGCTTCGGAATGTGCTGACCGGATTTAAATTTATCGGCGAACAGATCGGTTATCTGGAAGAAGCCGGTGAGGCAAACCGGTATATCTTTGGTTTTGAAGAAAGTTATGGCTATCTGGCAGGCACCTACGTGCGGGATAAAGACGCGGTTGTGGCTTCCATGCTGATCTGTGAGATGGCGGCGTTTTATCGCCTGAAAGGCATCAGCCTTCTGGACGCGCTGCATGCCATTTATCGAAAATACGGCATTTATCTGCATTCTCAGAAAAGCTTTACCTGCGAGGGTGTAACCGGAATGGAACGGATGGCTGCGATTATGCAGGAGTTACGCGAAAATCCTCCCCAGGCCATTGGCGGACTCAGGGTGCTGACGATTTCCGATTATATGCTGCGCCGTACCACGCAGGTCGACACGGGCAACGTTTCCGCTATCACGCTGCCTCAATCGGATGTCATCGGTTTTGCGCTCGAACAGGACGCCAGCGTGATTATCCGTCCTTCGGGTACGGAACCCAAGATTAAGGCATATTATACGGCTACGGCTGAAAAAATGGATCATGCCAAAGAGATCCAGCAACGTTTGCAGGAGGACTTTGCAAAGATTCTTGGTTTTTAGACCGGCCGATCATGAAAATAATCGGTTTTTCTTTGGATAAAATATAAAAAAAGCTTGCAAAAAGAAAGAGTTTGTGTTATAATAATATTCTGGTAGTGTAAAATTGAAAGAGGTGACACATCAATGAAAGAAGGAATTCATCCAAATTACGAGGCTACAACGATTACCTGTGCTTGTGGCAATGTAATTGAAACCCGCTCCACAAAGAAGGATATCAAGGTAGAAATTTGTTCGAAATGTCATCCTTTCTTTACAGGAAGACAGAAACTGGTTGATACTGGCGGACGCGTCGATCGCTTTAAAAAGCGTTTCAACCTTGACAAATAAGAGCGAAAAAGCGGCGTAGTGATACGCCGCTTTATGTTTTTCGGCGACTTTGAAGGAGGAAGCAGGATGGCGGAGAATTACAAAACAATCCCGGCTTTTGCAACCGCTTCTTTTATAGAGCGGAAATCAGAATTTATCGGTTATGTCAAGCCTGTCCATACCGTACAGGAGGCAGCGGATTTTATTGCCGAAATTAAGCAAAAGCATCGGGACGCAACCCATCATGTTCCGGCCTATATCCTGAAAGACGGACAAAAACGCTGTTCGGATGACGGGGAGCCGCAGGGGACCGCCGGTGTTCCGGTCTTAGATGTGCTGGAAAAGGAGAACGTGGTGGATGTTTGCGCGGTCGTGACCCGTTATTTCGGGGGAATCCTGTTGGGCACCGGGGGGTTGGTCCGCGCTTATTCCCATGGCTGTAAAATCGCATTGGATGCTGCGGGGATTGTTACCCGCACTTACTGCCTGCGGCAAAGATTAAAGATGGATTACCCGTTTTATGGAAAAGTGTCCAACATCCTGCCCTCTTATGATATCCGGATCCAGGAGACTGCTTTTACGGATCTGGTTGATTTGGAATATCTGATCCGGCCGGAGCAGGCAGAGCCGTTTGCGAAGGCTTTGCGGGAACTTTCCGCCGGATCGCTGATTCCAGTTACTTTGGGAGAGGAATATGCGGATTTTGCCGACCCGCCTCAAAAATAAGGCCGCCGGGCTGCCTGAATAGGGACAGACAGAGGAAATCTTTTGAAATCAGACAGAATTTTTATTTTTTTTACTGAAAAAAGAGGGTTTTTTTGATAGATTGGGTATATTATATTCAGAAAGAAGAAAATCAAGCCGACCGGACAGGAGGCGATGAAATGGCAGGTGTAACAGTACGGGAGCAGACGGAGGAACTGGAACGGATGATTTTAAGCCCGCGGGCCGCGCTGGCAGTTAAAAGCGCCGGCAGGGTCAGGGAAGAAGCCCCGTGCCCTATACGGACCGTTTATCAACGGGACCGGGACCGGATCCTTCACTGCAACGCATTCAGGCGGCTCAAGCACAAGACCCAGGTTTTCCTGGCCCCGGAGGGAGACCATTATCGGACCAGGCTGACCCATACGCTGGAGGTATCCCAGATCGCCCGGACCATTGTACGGGGGCTGCGCCTGAATGAGGATCTGACCGAAGCGATTGCCCTGGGACATGATCTGGGACACACGCCCTTCGGACATGCAGGGGAAAGGGCCTTGCAGGATGTCTGTCCGCATGGATTCCGGCATAACCAGCAGAGCCTTCGGGTGGTAGAGTATTTGGAACACAACGGCCAGGGGCTGAATCTGACCAGGGAGGTCAGAGAGGGTATCCTCAATCATAACGGCGGAGATCCGGGTACGCTGGAAGGACAGGTCGTCGCGTTGTCTGATCAGATTGCCTACATCAATCATGACATTGAGGACGCTGTTCGGGCTGGCGTGCTGCGGGAAAGCGATTTGCCCTGGGATTGCATCTATGTGCTGGGCCGGCATAAAAGCGAGCGGTTATCGGTGCTGATCGCTTCTGTGATTGCGGAAAGCGGCGAGCAGATCCGCATGTCGCCGGAAGTGATGGGGGCGCACCAGAAGCTGCGCAAATTTATGTTTGATACAGTATACCTTCATTCCGTTGCCAAGCAGGAAGAGGGGAAGGCGGACGGCCTGATCAAAGATACATATGCGTATCTGCTCAAACACCCGGACAGGCTGCCGGCCTTTTACCGGCAGATTGCAAAAGAGCAGGACATCGACCGCGCAGTATGTGACTATATTGCGGGGATGACGGACCGGTACATGGTCTCGCTGTATACCGACCTGTTTATCCCGAAATCCTGGTCTTTCTGACCGGAACAGACTCCATAGAAAGGAGGGAGATCATGCTTCCGGAAAGTTTTTTGACACAGCTTCGGTTTTCCTGCGACATGGAAAATATTGCATCTTCTTATGTGAATCTCAAACGTGCCGGTCGCAGTAAGGTGGGCCTTTGCCCATTCCATCTGGAAAAGACACCTTCTTTTCATGTGTATGAGGATACACAGTCTTTTTACTGCTTTGGCTGCGGGGCCGGTGGGGATGTCATTACTTTTATCATGAAGATCGAAAATCTTGAATATATTGAGGCAGTTAAATTTCTGGCCCAGCGCGCCGGCCTGCCCATGCCGGAAGATAGCGGCGCAGACGATCGGACTGCCCGGCAAAAGGCGCGGATATTGGAGATGAACCGTGAAACGGCGCGCTTTTTTCACGCCTGTCTCAAATCGGAAGCCGGAAAAGCAGGACTCTCTTACTTGCTGGGAAGGGGGCTGACGCCTGCCACTATTACCCGGTATGGACTGGGATTTGCGCCGGATTCCTGGTATGCGCTGGTCAATCATTTGCGGAGCAAGGGCTTTCGGGACGAAGAAATGGGGCTGGCTGCACTGGCAGTGAAAGGGAAAAAAGGCTATTACGATCAGTTCCGTAACCGTGTGATGTTTCCGATCATTGATCTGCGGGGCAATGTTATTGCTTTCGGCGGCCGGGTGATGGACGATTCCAAGCCGAAATATCTGAACTCTTCAGATACGCCGGTTTTTAAAAAAAGCCACAACCTTTTTTCTCTGAATTTTGCAAAAAACGCAACGGGGAACACCCCGCGCCGTCTGATTCTGGCAGAGGGTTATATGGATGTTGTGGCCATGAATCAGGCGGGTTTTCCCAATGCAGTGGCGACGCTGGGCACGGCGCTCACAGCAGAACAGGCCCGGTTGATTTCCAGATATGCGGACGAGGTGGTTATTGCTTATGATGCGGATGAAGCAGGACAAAAAGCGACTGCACGTGCCTCCGGTCTCTTTTCAGAGGTAGGATTGGAAGCGCGGGTGCTGGTGATTACCGGGGCAAAGGATCCGGACGAATACATTAAAAAATATGGCGCCCAGCGGTTTAAACTATTGTTGGATCAATCGGAAAATGTGTTGGAGAACAAACTGGCACGGCTGAAAAATCAGTATGACCTTCAGACAGACGATGGAAAGACCCGCTATCTCAAAGCGGCTGTGACTACGCTGGCAGAACTCCACGACACGCTGGAACGGGATATCTATGCCGGCCGGCTCTCGGCTGAAACGGGTGTTTTAAAAGAAACCATTCTGAACCGGATTAATCTGGTCAACCGGCAAAAATATAAGGCACGTCAGAAAAAAGAATGGCGGGAGATCACATCCGGCCGGACATTATACCAGGACACGGTTAACCCCGATCGGGCCAAACATCTGAAAGAAGCGCTGGCTGAAGAGGGGATCATCCGTTTTTTGATGAAAAATCCGGACTATCAGGACTATATTCTGACAAAAATTTCGCCGGAAGATTTTGTGACTGCCTTTAACCAACGGGTTTTTCGCATAATTCTTGAAAAAATAAAGAATAATATAACGCCTGATCTCTCCAATCTGGTGACAGATTTTTCAGTCGAGGAAATGGGGCGGATATCGGGTATGCTTGCCAAGGGGCAGGGATTGGATACGGGACGAAGAGAACTGGATGACTATATCCGGGTTTTGCTGGAGTCCAAAGGAAATAAAGATGACCATGCTTTGCAGCAGATGAGCGCTGAGGAAATCATGGCGCTGTATGCCGCAAAAAAGGATTCATAACATAAAGCACAGGACAAACAAAACATATATGGCTTCTGTAAGGGGAGAATTTTTATGGGAACAAACGGAAATAAACGCAATACGGTTGCTGAACTACTGGAGCAGGGAAAGGCTAAAGGAAAACTGACAACCAAGGAAATCACGGATGCATTGGAAGAACTGGACTTTGATGTGGATCAGGTTGACAAACTGTATGAGTCCTTTGAAAGCCTCAATATTGAAATTATTGAGGATATGGTGCCGGAGATTGACGATTTTCCGTTGGATATAGCCGTGGATGACGATTTTGAAACCGGTTTTGTGGCGGATGGGATCAATATTGACGACCCGGTTAAAGTCTACCTGAAAGAAATCGGCCGGGTGCCGCTGCTCAGCGCAGAAGAGGAAATCGAACTGGCCCAGCGGATGTCCGACGGAGATGTTGCGGCCCGTAAACGGCTGTCTGAGGCAAATCTCCGTTTGGTGGTCAGTATTGCCAAACGGTATGTCGGCCGGGGAATGCAGTTTTTGGATTTGATTCAGGAAGGCAATCTTGGATTGATCAAAGCCGTAGAAAAATTTGATTACACCAAAGGTTTCAAATTTTCCACATATGCAACCTGGTGGATTCGCCAGGCAATTACCCGTGCAATTGCCGATCAGGCAAGGACCATTCGGATTCCGGTTCATATGGTCGAGACCATCAACAAGGTCAAAAAGATTTCCAGCCAGCTTCTGCATGAAAATGGACATGAGCCGAGCGCTGAAGAAATCGCTGATAAACTTGAAATGCCGGTGGATAAAGTGCGGGAAATCATCCGGGTATCCCAGGAGCCCGTTTCTCTGGAAACGCCGATCGGTGAGGAGGAAGACAGCCATTTGGGAGACTTTATTCCGGATGATGATGTACCGGCACCGGCAGACGCCGCTTCTCACACGCTCCTGAAAGAACAGCTGAGCGATGTGCTCGGCACATTGACCGAGCGGGAGGAAAAAGTGCTCCGCCTGCGGTTTGGTTTGGGAGATGGACGATCCCGTACGTTGGAGGAAGTGGGAAAAGAGTTTAATGTAACCCGTGAGCGTATCCGCCAGATTGAGGCAAAGGCGCTCCGCAAACTGCGCCATCCCAGCCGTAGCAAGCGTTTAAAGGATTTCCTGGATTAGGGATCGACGCTGCGTGATTTCCGGCTGCTTTCGATAACAGGTGCCTGGAGAGGCAGGCACTGCAGAACAGAATGGCAGCTGGAGGGATGGAAAAGCAGATACATATAAGGTCTGCCTGCCGGAGATATCAGCAGGATCAAAAAGGCCATTTTATTTTGAGGAATCTGTCATGAAAAGCATAGAAGACCGCCTGCCGGATACCGGCAGGCGGTCTTTGCAGAGAAAATCTTTTGTTCTTTCTGTTCTTTTTGTTCTTTTTATTACAGGTCACAGGGCCTGCGCAGGTGGAACAGGGTCATCGGAGCAGGCTTTCAGACGCAGGAAGGGATTTATCCAGCTGCGTTTCGATGAAATGAGGGTATGCATCCCAATATTTGCGGTAGACCCGGTCCAAATGGCCGTCCAGATTCAGCTGGTACAGCCGGAAGATCACCGGCTTATTTTTGGGCTGCCACTGTTCCTGATAGGAATATTGATACGACATCCCGATTTTTTGCATGACAGCGCCGCTTTTGGGATTGTTTCGATCGTGTGTGGCGGTAATATAAGGAAGTCCGGCGGCACGCAGCCGATCAATTACCGCCAGGCAGGCCTCTGTTGCCAGCCCCCGATGCCAGCAGTCACTTCGCAGGCCATATCCCAAATCATGACTGTCTTCATCGCTGACATGCAAATAACCGATCGGCATATCATCGGTTTTTAGACAGATGGCATACCGAAAGCCGGATGGCTGCCTATAATATTGCAGATACTTTTCCTGGAGCAGTTTTTTTGTTTCTTCCAATGATTCCAGGGGAAACCAGGGAAGAAAGGTGTTGGTTTCCCGGTCGCTGAGGATCCGAAACAGCGCCGCTGCATCCTGCTCTGAAAACTGCCGCAGGATCAATCGGTCTGTTTCGATTCGAGGAGTGTTGTCTGTGATTTTTAAATCCATATTGATCATTTTTTCACCTTTTACGGTACAGGCACCGATATGCCTCTTTGTTATATTACATGGAACAGAGCCTGTTTCAGATTAAAACCGCCGCCCGCCGCCGCCATGCCGGGTTCCGGAACTGCTGGTATGGGTACGGCTGCCACCAGAACTTCTGCCCGATGATCCACCGCCTGCCGGAGGGTCGTGAGAAATCCGGGTACGTGTGGTTGTAGTGTGCAAGAACCGGTCGGTATGCATAAACAGATCAAAATCCTGCGCATCATGATAAGTCGAAGGCGTAACTGCTGAAACGCCACGGTTCCTGGACAGCATGATCAGGATTGCAATCCCCGCCCCAATCAGAGAAATCCCCAGATAAAGGGGCCAATTTGATTGGAAGGCGCTGATAAACGGGTTGGATTGCTCGGAAGGATAAGTGCCCGGATGTTCCGCTTCACCGGGAAAATCATCCGGCACAAGGCCCTGGTCATAATAGAATTCCGCCCTTTCCAGAAACGCAGAGACAGCGTCTGCATAGTCTCCTTCGGTCATATACTCATAGGCCGCATCCAGCAGGGATTCAATCCGTTCATCGGTATACAGGGCGATAGCGTCACCTGCGGTGGAGATATAAATTTCCCGGTAATCCATATTCAGCAGAAATAAAAAGCCGGATGCAGAAAATCCATTGTTATCATAAAAATCATCTGCGTAATCCTGCGAGGTTTTTCCCAGATCGTCGTCAATCGTTAAAACCACTGTATCCATCCCCATCTTTTCCGACAAGGCCTGGAGCTGTTCTTCCAGATCGGCCCGCTGTGTATCACTGAATAGGCCGGCTTCGTCAAACAAAAGCTGGTCGGCAGCCAGAACGTCGGTCCCGGAAATACAGACAGTCAGACAAAACATCAGAGACAGAAAAAATAAACAAATCCATCTTTTTTGCAGAACTGCTTTGGTCATCCGATGATCCCTCCAATCAGGCTGCAGAGGGCAAACAGGCCGGCTGCAATACCCAAAAACCAACCGGCGGCCCTTGCAAATGAAACGGGCAGTCGGCCGGCTACTTTCCCGGTCTGTCCGTTCATGGCGAACATATAGCTTTTTCCCTTCCGTTGATAGGTCAGCATCCAGACAGGCAACAGCGCATAGTCCGCATGCACCTGATTATACTGCAGGTCCCGGTCTACCACGGTTACGCTCCCGTACCCGTGGATGGTGCCCCGCAGAATCGATTCTGTATATTGGGACAGCCGGTCAGAAATATTCGGAAAGACGTCCTGGTTATTCAGATCGTATTTCTCGGAAAAATAGCCCGAAAGATAGCCCATATCGAATTTTTGCAGGCCGCTGTAATCATAAGGTTCCAGCGTCTGCATCAAGCTGTCATCCATCTTTTGCGAGCCATCTGCCGGGATACCGTTAAATTCCATGTGCGCGCGCCGTGAGACCGCATAATGGCTGGTTTCCGTATACCGGTAATCTCCACTGGTCCAGGAACGGATATTCTGGGCACGCGCATGGATGCTGCCGGTGACACGGCAGTGGAATAACCAGAAAGGCACATAAAGTCCGGAGATTTTTTGCAGCTGATCGCCAGATTTAAAGTCTTTAGGAACCAGGGGCTTTCGTTTGCACCAATTCAGAAATGCAGTGGTTGCTGCCTGTTTGTCCATCTGAAAAGGAATCACCGCGGATGGACGGAATTCGC
Organism: Candidatus Falkowella caecavicola; assembly: GCA_904420125.1. Lineage (GTDB taxonomy): Bacteria > Bacillota > Clostridia > Oscillospirales > Ruminococcaceae > Falkowella > Falkowella caecavicola. Next base: position 29,318 of record CAJFUK010000030.1, read on the forward strand.
CGGTCAGCCGTTCTGACAGAATCGCCGGGCTGTGACAAAACAGACAGAAAGTTGCAGAGGTATTTTTGTCCGTCAGGATGCGTGCGCCGCAATTCGGGCAGGCGTATTCCAGAATCTCGCCGCTAAAGTCGCTGCCGGTTTGTGGATCGTCTGCCGCGGCGTAATCAAATGAGGAGGCTTGCTCCGTATGGGCCTCTAGTGCGGCTGCTGTAAATTCGGAATCGCAGAAGTCACAGGTCCAGTTCTGGCTTTCAGCATTAAATTCCAACGGGGCGCCGCAGTTTGGACATTTATAAGTAACAGTTGCCATAAGAATCCTTTCCGGTCCCGGTTTCAGGACCTGACAGAAAAATCAGACTGATTCGCCGCCGTCCAGTTCCCGGAGAATACGCTCCCGGTACTGTTTGGCCGCCTGCTCGGTTTTGTTATCGCCAAACTGATAGTAGACCCGCCCAAGCAGGGCGTCCGGCATATACTGCTGGCGGACATAATGATTTTTAAATTCATGCGGATACTGATAAAACTGCCCTTTCACCGCCGCATCTTCTCCATCAAAATGCTTGTTTTGCAGGCAGCGCGGAATCGGTCCGTAATGACCGGCCTGCACATCTGCCATGGCTTCATTGATCGCCATGTAAGATGCGTTGGATTTCGGCAGGGTGGCCAGAAATACCACAGCCTGCGCAAGGGGAATGCGGGCTTCCGGCAGACCCAGCTGGACTGCACTGTCCACACAGGCCTTGACCACGGCGATAGCCATCGGATATGCAAGCCCGATATCCTCGCTGGCAATCACCAGCAGCCGCCGACAGGGTGACAGCAGGTCCCCCGCTTCCAGCAGGCGCGCCAGATAGTGCAGCGCTGCGTTTTCATCGCTTCCCCGAATCGATTTCTGCAGGGCGGAAACCAGATCATAATGTTCATCCCCATCTTTATCATACCGGGCGGCGCTCTTCTGTGCCAGCTCCCTGACCAGTTCTTTGCTCACCCGGCGGGCACCGTCCAGCAACGGCGCGGCCAGCACACAGAGTTCTACGGTATTGAGCGCTTTGCGGACGTCCCCGCCGCAGCCAAACGCAATGGCGTCTACGGCCCCGTCTTCCAGGATCAGCTGTATCTGCTGCTCCTGCTCGAGAATATGAAATCCGCGAAGAACCGCTTTGGATAGTTCTTCGGGCTCGACAGACTTGAATTCAAATACGGTGGCACGGCTTAAAACCGCGTTATAGATATAAAAATAGGGGTTTTCCGTTGTGGACGCAATCAAAGTGATCTGTCCGTTTTCCATATATTCCAGCAAACTCTGCTGCTGTTTTTTATTCAGGTACTGGATTTCATCCAGATAAAGCACAACGCCATTGATCGCGGAAAAAGTGTCCAGGTCATCCACAATCGCCTTGATATCTGCAATCGAAGCATTGGTACCGTTGAGCTTATAGAGCTTTTTGCCGGCCTGGGCCGCAATCATTCGGGCAACCGTGGTTTTGCCAGTGCCGGACGGACCATAAAAAATCAGATTCGGCAATGTGCCGGATTCCATGATGGCGCGCAGGGGACGTCCCGGCGCCAGCAGGTGCCGCTGTCCGACAACCTCTTCCAGAGAAGAAGGGCGGATTCGGTCTGCAAGTGGAGTGGACATAGGCCAGATTCCTCCTTATCTGTCTTCCGCCGGATTCATGAAAAAGGGACGGGCAGATTGCCCGCCCTTTTTCGCCGTTGTCCGGACGCAAAAATTGCATGTTTGATTCGTACTATTCGTACAGGGGATATTTCCGGCAAAGTTCAGTGACCATCCCGCGCACCTGTTCGGCGCTGGCCTCAAAATCAGAGGCTGTCCGGAAGATGGATTCTGCAATAACATCCATATCCTCTTCCCGCAGTCCGCGTGTTGTCACAGCCGGCGTACCAATTCGGATACCGCTGGTAACAAAGGGGCTCTGTGGGTCATTCGGGATCGCATTTTTATTCACCGTGATATACACTTCATCCAGACGATGTTCAAGTTCTTTACCCGTAATATTGAAGCTGCGCAGGTCAACCAGCATCAAATGGTTATCCGTACCTCCCGATACCAGCTGGAATCCCCGTGCGGTCAGCCCTTTGGCAAGCGCTTGCGCATTCTTTACAATCTGAGTCTGATATGCTTTGAATTCCGGTTTGAGCGCTTCTCCGAAGCAAACCGCTTTGCCGGCGATTACATGCATCAGAGGGCCACCCTGAATTCCAGGGAAAATCGCTTTGTCAATCTGCTTAGCATATTCTTCCCGGCAGAGGATCAGGCCGCCGCGCGGGCCGCGAAGGGTTTTATGAGTCGTTGTAGTCACAATATCCGCATACGGTACCGGGGATGGATGCAGCCCGGCTGCAACCAGTCCGGCAATGTGCGCCATATCCACCATCAGATATGCACCGCATTCTTTGGCGATTTCTGCAAGCTTTTCAAAATCAATCACACGGGGGTATGCGCTGGCGCCGGCAACAATCATTTTGGGTTTGTGTTCTGCAGCCAGTGCACGGATTTTTTCATAGTTGATGGTATGCGTATCGTCATCCACGCCGTAGGGCACAAAATTAAAATATTTTCCGGAGAGGTTGACAGGGGAACCATGGGTAAGATGGCCACCATGTGCAAGATTCATGCCCAGAACCGTATCACCCGGTTGGAGCAGAGCAAAATAAACCGCTGTATTCGCCTGTGCACCGGAATGCGCCTGGACATTCGCATGTTCTGCGCCGAAAAGCTTTTTGGCTCTCTCAATCGCAATATTTTCTACGACGTCTACACATTCGCATCCGCCATAATACCGTTTCCCGGGATAGCCCTCCGCATATTTATTGGTCAGAATGGAACCCATCGCTGCCATCACGGCCGGAGAAACAATATTTTCACTTGCAATCAATTCCAGATTCCGCCGCTGACGCTTTAATTCATCCCGCATGGCACCGCCGACTTCAGGATCAGCCTTTTCCACAAAACCTATGGTATCCATTAAGTTTTCAAACATATCGACAACCTCTTTCCCTGATGAAATTAATACATGCATATTATACATCAGATACGGGGTAAAAAGCAAGACCAGGATGCGGAAAAGGAAAAGAAACCTGACGGGAAAAACAATTTGATCTTTTGACGACTGCAACAAATCCTGCGTTTTACTACACTATTGATATGTCCCTGACATTTAGCGGGGAGTGGAATTGAAAAATGGTAGTGTCAAATGAGTTATGAAAAAATGGAGCCTAAGAAATAGGCTCAGATTGAACCTTGAAAATCGCAGATATGATGTTTGAT
>CAJFUK010000031.1 GCA_904420125.1 Candidatus Falkowella caecavicola
GAAAAAATATTGGAAGTGGCACAGCGACTTTTTTTAGAAAAGGGATATGAAAATACAACTATTCAAGATATTGTCGATGAACTGGGTGGATTAACAAAAGGGGCAATATATCATCATTTCAAATCCAAAGAGGACATCATATGCGCTTTGAGTGATAAACTCTTTGCTGAAAATAATCCTTTTGCTATTGTGAAGCAGAGAAAAGATTTGAACGCATTGCAGAAAATGCGGGAAGCTGTTAAACTAAACCAACAAAACACGCAAGAAAGTCAACTGAATATCGAGGCACTTCCCTTACTGAAAAATCCGCGTATCTTTGCGGAAATGATCAAATCCAACCATCAACATCTCACGCCGTTATGGTTGGATTTGATTGAAGAAGGGATTGCCGACGGCTCTGTTCAAACAGATTACCCAAAAGAAATTGCAGAGTTAATACCTTTGCTTGGCGATGTATGGCTCTATCCGAACATCTTTCCTGCAACGGAAGAAGAAATAGTCCATAAGTTTTTATTCTTCAAGGAAATGCTTGAAAAAATGGGCGTTCCTATTATTGATGATGAATTAGTAGAACTTGTAAAGATAAGGCTTAATCAAATTTCAAAACTATAAGATTAGCTAAAATGCCTGTTAGAAGGCATTTTAGTTTAGAAAAATACATTCATTCAGAAGGTATTAAAAGGAGGGTATTATGCTGCAAGTTAAGAAATGGGGACTATATATTCTAACTTCGATGTGCTTAATAGCGATGATGGTATGCGTGATCTGCGATTATGCCATTACAAAAACCTTGACTTGGTCTTTGATTGTTTTACTTTCTTTGATTGCCGGGTGGCTCGTATTAGTACCCTTTTTCATAGCAAGAAGCAAAGTAATAAAAAAATCATTGATTGTTATCAGTATAATCACAATTCCTTATTTAGCAGGGTTAAGTGCTATTTTGAAATTACAGCTTATCTTATCAATGGGAAGCAGTATTGCCGGTTTGTCGATTGCGACGGCATGGGGGATATACGGAGTTTTTGTAAAATATCAAAAGAGAATATTTTTAGCCTTTGCCCTTTCACTGTTTATTGTAATCCCTTTAGCATGTGGGATTACGCATATTACAGCATATTTTGTCGAAAGTGTTCCTATGGATTTCATCTCTGACCTATTTCACATCATAACAACATTGGTATTAAGCGGCGCTTGTTTGATGGTCGATTTGGTTAGACTGCATCGCGCTAATATTAGAAAGGGGCAAACAGAATTATGACCTATGTTTTTATACATGGACTTGGGCAGACTTCATCAAGTTGGGACAAGGTAATAGCCCATCTTCCCACTGACATACAAATCTATCGGCCTTGTTTATCGGCTATTGTAAAAGATAAACAGATTACATACGAAAATCTCTATAACGCATTTGAAAATGAATGCAACCGCATGGAAATGCCGTTATGCTTGTGCGGCATTTCACTTGGCGCTATCCTTGCATTACAGTACGCGCTAAACAATCCTCAAAAGGTAAAATCTTTCATGTTGATCGCACCGCAATATAAAATGCCGAGATTACTGTTAGGCATTCAAAATATTGTGTTTCGCATTTTGCCTCAAACGGCGTTTGGATCAATGGGCTTTTCTAAAAGGGATATGATTGCATTGACAACTTCCATGAAGAAGATAGACTTTACATCTTTGCTGAATGAGATTGCTTGTCCAGCTTTCATTGTCTGCGGTCAAAAGGATCGAGCAAACCAAAACGCTGCAAGAATATTGGCAAATACTATTCCAAATGCGAAATTGTCTTTCGTTGAAAGCGCAGGACATGAAGTAAATATAGACACTCCTGTAACATTAGCAGACTTGATAAAAAAGGCATGGTTCTATGAGTAGTCATCAATATTGGCTATTGTGTCCTATCTGCAAAAATAAGACGCGAATAAGATTACGGGAAGATACAGAACTCAAAAACTTCCCTCTCTACTGTCCGAAATGCAAACAGAAAACGCTAATTGGCGTAAAGCACATGAGAATATCCGTTATCCAAGAGCCGGACGCACAGACGCAGAGAGCCGATAACACGCAAGATGAAAATGCGGTTATCGGCTCTGTTATTTTATTTGGAGGTACAAGTATGTTGATTGCCATTTCTCATTATCTACAATCAAAAAAAGCCCTTGTGCTTGCATGGGATTTTGCGCGCATGAAGATGAACACACAAATCATATAGTTACCTTTGTTAATCCATATATTCAATGCCCATGCGGTTTTATGCTGCATGGGCGTTTGTTGTCTTTACTCCCTGCTTGGGAAGAAAGGAAGTGAGGAAAATGCGCAATACACAGCAGCATTTTATTTTTCATGAAATAAAAGAGTGGACATATTTAAATCCTTATTGAATGATGAAAAGAATTTATTTGTTTAATCATGAAATGAAAAAGAGGTACAAATTTTTTATGAACTACATAAGCGGGATTTTTACCCGAGCAGATATTCAGCAAATCCGGAAAGTTCTCCTGCATGACGTGCCGGAAATGCATATTGACCCACGTTCATACCCAGAACGAATCGAAAGCGGCCATAAGCATTTGACCACCCAACTGCATAGAGATGACCCAAACGAAAAAAATCTCGGGGAAATAACCGAGCCGATTGACTGCCATGCCGGCGCAATCGAAGAAGTTTATAGGGAAATCGGCTTGCAGGTCGGCATCATACTTGCCACCCAGATAGAGCAGAAACTGAAAACCGCTTTTACTGGGAATATGATAATGAGATGTTTTATCAAACGAGATAAACATATCATCCGCTTTTTATAATGGCTAAAAAAACACCCCATCCGGCGGTGTTCGTCTACATTCCCGATCATGCATATTCATCTGAAAAATCAGCGTTGATTTTCATTGCATAGAAACAATAAGAGTAAACGGAAGGCATATCCAAAGATATGCCTTCCGTCACCAGTTAACAATAGATCTTATGCCGTTATCCCGCCGGGGCAAAACCGCCGCTTTGTTCCTGTTTATCGCACTGGAATCTATCAAAAAACTTATCTCTGTACTCTTCCAGAACCATCGCCTTTTGCCAGTGTGCTGACTTCTGCTACAGAAACCTGATTGAAGTCGCCTTCAATCGAATGTTTCAGGCAGGAAGCTGCTACTGCAAACTCCAATGCCTCCTGCGGGCTGTAATTGCTGACAGTTGCATAAATCAAACCGCCGCCGAACGAATCGCCGCCGCCAACGCGGTCAACAATATGTACCGGATATTCCTTGGAAAAATAATATTCTTTGCCATCATACATCATAGCCGCCCAGCGGTTATCCGAAGCGGAAATCGAGGTACGCAGTGTGATCGCCACTTTGGAGAAACCGAAACGATCCGCCAGCTTCTTTGCGACTTCCTTGTAATTTTCATGATTCAATTTTCCGCCGGTAACATCCGTGTTCTCGGCCTTAATTCCGAATACTTTTTCTGCATCCTCTTCGTTGGCAATACATACGTCTACATACTCCATCAGCTGTCCCATCACCTGACCGGCTTTTTCGCTGGTCCAGAGATTTTTGCGGAAGTTCAGGTCGCAGCTGACGGTAACGCCATGCGCTTTAGCCGCTTTACAAGCATCCATACAGATTTCTGCTACCGTATCCCCCAACGCCGGGGTAATACCGGTAAAGTGGAACCATTCTGCCCCCTCAAAAATCGCATCCCAGTCAAAATCACTCCGGTCTGCCGTTGCAATCGAAGAGCCTGCCCGGTCATAGATTACCTTAGACGGACGCTGGCTTGCACCCTTTTCCAGGTAATAGATGCCCACACGGCTGCCGCCACGAACAATTTTGCTGGTGTCCACGCCAAAACGGCGCAGGGAATTGACAGCTGCCTGCCCAATATCATGCGACGGCAATTTGGTGACAAAGCTTGCATCCAGACCGAAATTTGCCAGAGAAACAGCCACGTTAGCTTCCCCGCCGCCGTATGTAGCTCCAAAACTCTCCGCCTGTACAAAACGGTAATAGCCCTCTGGAGCCAGTCTCAACATAATCTCTCCAAAAGTAACGATTCTTCCCATTTGTTTTTCCTCCATCTGTTTTATTTTTCCAAGTGCTCGCTTATTTCTGTACCAGATGCACTGCAAAACCGCCAATCTGGTCTTTCAGATAAATCGCTGTCATTTTTCCGTCTTTGCCATATTTGGCCGTATCATAATCGAATACAATGCCTTTGTGCTCCATATAGGCAACCGCGCGTTCAATATAATTGGTCCTGAATCCAATATGACCGTGTGTCCCCAGATACGGTTTTTTCATCACTTCTACTGCACTGCCGGCAAAAACCGAACTGTTTCCGTCCTTACGCAGAAAACCAAACAGATGACAGAAACTGTCCGCCGTGGCAGAAGCATCTGTTTCATCTGCCGCATTGATACCGACATGGGCCAACTCCAGTCCCAGCATCTGCTCCATTGCTTCCTGTGCCAGAGATTTAATTTTAGCAAAATCTTTTGCTTTCAGGGCATCTCCCGGTACCATCCAGCTGCCCCCGCAGGCCAGTACTTTCGGGAAGGACAGATAATTGTTCAGGTTTGTGGCGTTAATACCGCCGGTAGGAATAAACCGGACATTGGTGTAAGGCGCTGCCATCGCTTTGATCATCGCAATGCCGCCTACCTGTTCTGCCGGGAAGAACTTCACAACGTCCAGCCCCAACTCCAGCGCCTGTTCAATATTGCTCGGGCTGGAACATCCCGGAACAATCGGAATATTCTTTTCCACACAATAAGCAACCACCTTCGGATTCAGACCCGGACTGACCATAAATTTCGCACCGGCCGCCCATGCACGGTCCACCTGTTCGGTTGTCAGAACCGTTCCTGCGCCAACCAGCATATCCGGAAAAGCTTCTGTCATTCTGCGGATGGCCTCCGCCGCATGTGCAGTCCGGAAAGTCACCTCTGCGCAGGGGATTCCGCCGTCACAGAGCGCTTGTGCCAGCGGCACGCTGTCTTCTACATCTTCAATTTTAATAACCGGAACAATACCAATTTGATACAGTTCTTTTAAAACATCCATTACAAACTCTCCTTTATCTCTGTGTCTGTATAGACATCGCCGGTTTGTCATTTTAGAAACGTTTCATTCTAACCGTAGATATATACAGGCTATAGAATTTCAATCTATCTGTCATTATAGTACGTTCCCTCCGGTTCGTCAAGGTCAACCGGCAAGAAATCCCATGTCGGAACAACAAAAATCCCCTGCAAAAAGCGGTTGAAACTCTTCACATTGAACAAAAAAGCAGAGGTGTCTTTCTGCCGCTGTCAGTCCAGCAGAAAGACACCCACCAACCACCCGTTAAAAAGCAAAGTACTTCTCTGCATTCTGATAGCTGATATCTGTGATCATCCGGCCAAGCGTCTCCATATCGGACGGGTATTCCCCATTTTCTACCAGCTGGCCAATCAGGTTACAAAGGATCCGGCGGAAATATTCATGCCGGGTATACGAAAGGAAACTGCGGGAATCTGTCAGCATCCCGACAAAATTGGCAAGCAGACCGGTTTCTGCATATCCGGACAATTGCGCCTCCATCCCCTGTTTGGTGTCATTAAACCACCACGCGGCGCCATGCTGTATCTTCCCGGCCGTCTTTCCGTCCTGAAAGCCGCCGGCAATGACCTGCAGTAGCCGGTTATCATTAGGATTTAAAGAGTAAAGAATGGTTTTGGGGAGTTCATCTGTTTGAGCCAGCGTGTCCAGCAAACCAGACAGTGGTGCAATACAGCCTGTGTCCGCAATTGCATCAAACCCAGTATCCGGACCGAGACTGCGGAACGCTCTGGTGTTGGTATTACGCAGCGCACCATAATGAATCTGCATCACCCATCCACGCTTTGCATAGGCGCGTGCGCAGAAAAGAATCAGGCGGGTTTTATATATTTCTGCTTCTTTTTCTGTAAAGGGTTCCCCAGCCAACGCTTTTTTGAGCGCAGCATCTGCTTCCGCATCGGTTCCGAGACAGAACGGGACATCGCCCAGCCCATGGTCGGATACCCGGCAACCCATCCGGTCAAAAAATGCCAGTCGTTCTTCCATGACCGTCAGCAGATCCTGAAAAGACCGAATTTCCCTGCCTGCTGTCTGGCCAAGCATATGGATATACTCTGTAAAATCTGGTTTTTCCAGATTAACCGCCCGATCCGGCCGAAAGGCAGGCAGCACCTTTACATCAAATCCGCTCTCAGCGATCTGCTGATGATAACGCAGGTCATCCGCTGGATCATCCGTCGTGCAGATCACCTGTACATTGGACTGCACAATCATTTCCCGTGCGCCGAAGCCACTGCGCAGTTTCTGATTGCAGAGATTCCAGACCTCTTCAGCTGTCCGGCCATTCAGTATGCCGTCATATCCGAAATAACGCTTCAATTCCAGATGGGTCCAATGGTAAATCGGGTTGCCGATTGCTTTTTCCAGCGTTTCCGCCCACGCCTGAAATTTTTCACGATCCGGCGCATTGCCGGTTATGTAATCTTCCGGGATCCCATTTGCGCGCAGAAGACGCCATTTATAATGATCCCCGCCCAGCCAGACCTGTGTAATATTGTCGTATTGCAGATCTTCTGCAATCTCTTTCGGGCTGATATGGCAGTGATAGTCAATAATTGGCTGCTTTTCTGCATAGTTGTGGTAAAGTGTCTTTGCGGGTTCTGTGCTTAACAGAAAATCCTCGTCCATAAAAGCTTTCATACGTCACACATCCTTTTTATCCTGTTTGTTCGAATTTCTGCCTTCTTGGCTATACCAGCAGGTCTTTGAGCATCCGTTTCGGTACATGATGTCGGTCCTGCTCATCCCGATAATAAGCGGTTTGTCCATCCTTCGGCATATCTTCCAAATAGATTGTTTCGGCGGGTTTGCCCAGCGCGATGATCAACATCGGCTTCAGATGGGACGGAAAACCCATCGCTTCTGCATAAGGCTCTGCATCGAAATTGCCGATCATACAGCCTCCAAACCCCTGCTCACAGGCAGCCAGCAACATGGTTTGCGCCACAATTCCCATATCCGCACGAAACCGGTCCGGATTTGCTGCAATCGAGATGTCCGCCAGCACCGTGATGTATCCGGTCGGACGCTCTCCCTTTGCCGGGCCGTCATATCCTTTTAAAAGGCGCGCCCATCTTGTAAAGGAAAACACCTTTGCAAGCTCATCCGCCGCTGTGCTGATATGGTATTTAAAGGGCTGGATATTCACACTGGCCGGCGTAAAACGCGCCGTATCTACCAGATCTGCCAGCAGTTCCGCCGGAATCGGAACAGATTCATCGAATTTTCTGTAGCTTCTGCTTTGTATTACCAGGTCTTTGATCATACGAATCCTCTTTTCTTTTTCTATTTCATCAGTTTTTTTAACTGCTCCAGCTTATTGTTGTAAGGGGGATAGCGCAAAGCAATATCCATCCGCAGGGACTTTTTTAAAATTCCCTTTTGATGGGAAAACGTATCAAAGCCATATTTACCGTGATACTGCCCCATGCCGCTTGTTCCGCGGCCGCCAAACGGCAGATTGGACGCAGCCAGATGAATGATCGTGTCGTTAATCGCGCCGCCGCCGAATGGAATTTCCCGAACAACCCTTCGTTCCAGCCAGGAATTCCGGGTAAACAAATACAATGCCAGCGGGTCCGGACAATGGCGGACTGCTGCAAAAATTTCTTCTTCATCCTGATAGGTCAGTATCGGTAAAATCGGGCCAAAAATTTCCTCTTTCATGACAGCGCTCTCCCAGGTTACGCCGTCCAGCAACGCTGGTGCAATCCTGCAAGTTTGTGGATCGCTCTCCCCGCCCAACAGTAAATTTCCTTCCTGCATCAGTCGGCACAGCCGATCAAAATGCCTGGCATGAATAATCCGCGGATATTCGGGATTTTTCAGCGGATTCTCGCCATACATCTCCTTCACCGCCTGCTGATAGCAACCGGCAAATTGCTCGGCCACAGATGCATGCACCAGCAGGTAATCCGGCGCCACACAGGTCTGCCCTGCGTTTAATAATTTTCCCCAGGCAATCCGGCGAGTGGCCAGCGGAATATCCGCTGTGGCATCCACAATACAGGGGCTTTTTCCCCCCAGCTCTAACGTCACCGGTGTCAAATGCTTTGCCGCAGCCTCCATCACAATTCTGCCGACCCTTTGCCCACCGGTAAAGAATATATGCGCAAAAGGTTGCTGCAACAGAGCTTCTCCAACTTCCGGTCCGCCGGTACACGCGGCAATATATTCCGGAGGAAAAAAATCCCGGATGATTTCCGCTAATAGAGCAGAAAGATGCACGGCTTCTTCCGGCAGTTTCAATACAGCACAGTTTCCGGCTGCGATCGCTGCTGCCAAAGGGGCAATGGTCAGCTGCAGCGGATAATTCCAGGGAGAAATGATCAAAACACTCCCCAACGGCTCTGCGTAAATATATCCTTTGGATGGAAAATGCAGCCAGGAGATCCGAACCCGTTTCGGACGTGTCCACCGCCTCAGATACCGAAGGATATACCGGATCTCCTCATATAAAAATCCCAGCTCTGTTTCATAACCTTCAAAAGGAGCCTTTCCCAAGTCTGCCTGTAGCGCAGCAAGTAATTTTTCTTCATTTTGGTGAAGTGCCTGAAGCAAACGTTTCAGCTGTGCAATCCGATAGTCGATATCCAGCGTACGGCCAGCTATAAAATACTCGTTTTGTCTTTTCAGTAACTCCTGCATGCCTTTTCTATACATTCCTTTCTTCATTCCATCCGTTTTCTTTCCAGAGGCGACAATACGTAAGACAGCCGGTCTGTATCTAATCAAAAATTTACTCTCCCGCTCTATTTTCTTCCGAAAAAAACGTTCTATTCTGTATATCTTTTTCAACGGCAACGGATTTCTGCAATCAAAGCCTCCCGGGGTTCACAATGCTGCCTGATAAACGCCCTGCAGATGAAAGTCCGGCGTATATTCCTGCTTGGCAGAACTGCGCTGCTGCATATATCCGGATAATCCCAGATCCTCTGCTGATTGCAGAACCGTGCGGTATTCTGCAGTAAAAATCCGCCGGTTGAGCTCTGGATAGAGAGCGGCTATCCGGTTCGGCGTGTATTGGCTCATCAGGCTCAATAAAACCGTACCGGCAGGAAACTGTTCGGCAATCCATTCCAGAACCGCAATCGAATCCTTCCGACAGCCAGGCAGAACCAGATGCCGGATCATCACGCCTTTTTGCAGAAGCCCATCTGCTCCTGTCTTAACCGGACCTGTCTGGCGATACATTTCTATAATCGCAGCAGAAGCCCATGCAAAATAATCTGGTGCAGCGGAATAGCGCGCAGATAAACTGGAATCTTTATATTTACAGTCCGGCAGATAAATATCCACATAGTCGGTCAGTGTCCGGATCGTCTCCGGCTTTTCATAACCGCCTGTATTATATACTACCGGAATCGTCAGTCTATGCCGAACCTGGTCGAGAGCCCGTACCACCCAGGGAATATACTGGGTGGCACTGACCAGATTGATATTGTGTGCCCCCTGTTCCTGCAATTCCAGAAAAATATCTGCCAGGCGGGATGTTGTAATCTCCGCACCAAAATTATCTATACTGATGGAATGATTCTGACAAAAGCAGCAGCGCAACGGACAGCCGGAAAAAAACACCGCGCCTGAACCGCGGGTCCCGCTGATACAGGGTTCCTCCCAGGTATGCAGCGCCGCACGTGCCAAACGAACCCGCCTGCCGCCACCGCAGAATCCCGTCTGTTCGGTGCGATTGGCTCCGCACGCGCGAGGGCAGAGCGTACATGCCTGTATCGTCTCCATTTTTTGCCTCAACCTTTCTTTCCTTTGGTGGAACATGGCCAACAATATCTTACGGTTACACCCCGTTGATAGTTTGTTTTTGGGAATTGTTGGCGGATATTGTGTTTTTCCCTGTTTCATCCTCTCAAAAGATCAGGGATGGTCTTCTAATTGATAGTATGGTTTATTATACCATACTGCCGGTTTGCTTTCAATGCAAATTCCAAAGGAGTTCATCAATTTTCTCCGCAAAAAAGGCTGTATCTAAAACGATACAGCCTTTTGTATCCTGTGTTTTTGGTCAGAGAAAACAGCCTTATTTGCGTACTTGTTCCGCAGCCGCCACGCCGGCCATCGGATTATTTCTCATGGCACATCGGGCTGACAATTCATGAGCAGGTCATCCTTCCATAAGATTTTTCTCGCTCATTCAGAATCCCGCCGGATGATCCATTTCACAGAAAACATGCTTGTTTTCGATTTTGTGAAGCCCAATTACAGAATAGACCGCACTCCCGCCCTGGTTCGAGAATACACATACGCCTGATGGGTCTGGATAAGCTGTGAATCCCTCCTTACGGTATCCGGACAGGAACAGATCCGCTGCCGGTCGATTTATGATAGAATTCACAGCCTGCTATCCTATAAAGTTCTCCTATTGAGTATCCAGCTATATAAAGAACGGATTGCCTCTGTGCTTAATATGACCGGATTATTTTTCAGCCGAACCGTGTTGACCGACTCCACCAGCAGATCTAATTCCTCCATCCGAAAGTTTTCCGGTACCTCTTCCTGAAAGAGGGCGGTATACAAGTCGGCCATCCGTTTAGGCGCATCCTTGGGGCTGTCGCAACCGATTTCCCGGGAGATCTCCGTTAAGATTTCCAGCAGGTAAGACTGCCCGCGGGTATCGATACAGAATTCCAGATGGTCGAGCATATACTGCCAGACATAGGGCAGGCAAACTCCTACCGCTCTGCCGTGAGGAAGGCCGAACAAACTGGTCAGTTTATAGCTCATGGCATGAGCTGCCGTTGTCTGGGTAATGTTAATGGCCTGACCAGCCAAATTGGCTGCCATCAGCATGGTTTCATTTTCTTCCGGCCGGTTGGCTAAATATCCATCCATGGCATCCAAGATCATCCGGACAGCACGTTGGGAAAGCATCCGGCTTTCTTGGGTAGAATTTACCGACCACCAGGATTCGATTGCCTGACACAATGCATCCAGCATGGTACATTTCTTTTGGTAGAGCGGCAGGGTATCCAGTACATCTGCGTCCAGAATAACTGCCTGGGGAATGGCCCCCGAACTGGATATCGACTGCTTGGTGCCTTGATAATAGATAACAGCAAACCGGGTGGACTCGCTTCCAGTACCGGAAGTAGTGGGAACGGCAATCAGGGGAATAGGATTGTCTTCCAGTTCCTGTTGCAGGTAATTTTGACCCGGATCCATTCCACTGAATAATTTAATGCATTTAGCCACATCCATCGTGCTTCCGCCGCCGACCGCCACAATGGTATCACAACCCTGTTTGCGAAATAATTCCACGCCCTTACAGACGTCCTCATACACCGGGTTGGGAGTAAACTGATTGAAAGTCACATAAGGCACCGGACAATTTGCAAATTCTTTGGAGAGCTTTAAAAACGGAAAGGCTCTATCGCATACCAGAAGAAATTTGTCCGTTTTGCTCTTTTTTAAAAGAGAGAATAGCTCTTTTGAAGCATTACGCCTGCATAGAATGGTCTGGTTCATCATCATCCTCCTGTAGTGGGACGATGCCCATATTTCTTAATAAATCCAAGGATATCATTGAAATCCGCCAGCCGTTCCCGGATGATATCGTGGTCCCATTCCCACCAGCGGGTGGATTCAATTCCACGAATAATGCTTTCAGAAAAGCGCATCCGGATTTTACGGGCCGGAACGCCCACTACAACGGAATATGGCTCTACATTTCGGGTCACGACAGCGCCGCTGCCGATCACAGCACCGTTCCCGATGGTCACGCCGGGCATCACCGTGGCATTATGCCCCAGCCATACATCATGTCCAATGGTAACCACTTTTCCCATTCGTCCCTGAAAAAACTCCTGATCGTCTTCACCGAATCCAAACAAGCTGCGGCGGTAAGTAAAATGGTGCTGCGCCACTCTGGCATAACAGGGATGGTTTCCGGGATTAATGCGTACAAAAGTCGCTATGGAACAGAAATTTCCAATATCAGCCGCGTAAATTTGGTTATACCCGGCACAATAGGAGTAATCCCCAATCTGGGTCTCCTCCAGAATACTGTGCGCCTTAATTTCCGTATATTTACCGAGCCGAACGTTGTTGAGCAGTACATCGTCCTCAACTGTTGGCTGGACACTCAACATATCGCCTCCACCCCGCTTTCCTCCGAAAGACAGCAGCCAATTCCAGGCGAATCCGGCTCGTAGTCACCATGAAAATCACTGCCGCCGGTTAGGAACAAACCATATTCACGCGCATACTCACAGATTATCGATTTGTCCTTTTCCGAATTGGCAGGATGGTTCAATTCCAGTCCGGCCAGTCCTTCCCGTACCAGCCGAGGAATGAGAGAAAAGTTTTGCTGCTGGCCGCTGTGCGCCAGCACCGCCAGTCCACCGCTTTCCTTTATGATCCGCACAGCTTCATACGGATCCAGGTATCGGATATCAAAGGCACAGATGCCTCCGTTTTTAAAGATTCGCTTGTAGAAGTCTCCAAACATATCCGGGGCCTGCCCGGTTTTCACCAGGTACTCCATGATGTGCTGCTTATAAACATATTTCCCGTCCGCACGATGCAGTTGATCCAGTTCAATGGAAAAACGGTTTTTCCGCAAAACTTCGATTTGCTTTAGAGAGTTCTCATGCCGGGACAACAGCAGCGGATGAACGAAATCCTCCACCAGAGAAATATTTTGAATATGGTACCCCAATATATGTACCCGCATATTGGCGCTGTAATCAAAGCATGAAATCTCGATGCCCGGAATCACCTGCACGGGTAAGCCGCTGGGAATCTGCCGCACCTGGGAAAGGGTATCGTGATCGGTAACAGCGATAATGTCCAGGCCCTTTTCCTCAGCATATAGAGCCAGTTCCCCAATGCTGCAACTGCCGTCAGAAACGCGGGAATGCGTATGTAAGTCTGCCTTTTTCATACCAGCGTTCCCTCCGAAATATTAAACACCTTGTCGCACAGCCCTTCCATAAATTCCAGGTCGTGAAATATACCGATCATGCTCTTGCCTTTTTCCTTCAGACGTATCAGCATGTCCTTGACCAGAACCTTGGTCTTGTTGTCCAGAGAAGCCGTCGGTTCATCCAGCAGCATGAACCTCGGCTGTTTAACCATGGTGTGCGCCAGGTTCAGACGCAGCCTCTCGCCGCCGGAAAAAGTGTTGGGGTAGATGTCCCAAAGGTTCTCCGGCAGACGAAAATACCGAAGCATGTCTTCCGCTTTCTCCTGTGCCTCCTGGATGTCGGCTCCAGACTCCAACAAAGCGTTCATCACGTGTTCCTTAGCGGTAGTACGGGGCATAACGTGCAGGAACTGGGACACATACCCGATTTCATTCTTCCGCAGGTACAGGATTTCCCGTTCCGAGGCAGTGGTCAAATCAATGCGGCCAAAGGCTGCACTCTGATAATAGATGTGCCCCTGCGTGGCCAGATAAGTGCGGTGAATACATTTGAGAATGGTGGACTTTCCTGCACCGGAAAGTCCGACGATCCCGACAAATTCCCCTTCCTGTAAATCCAGTGAAATATTCTGGCAGGAGTGAATATGCTTGTCGGCGTTATGCAGGTAAAATTCCTTTGATAACTGTTGAATGGACAAAATTTCCATAACTTACCTCCTGTATTCCACCCGGGAGGTGGTACGGCCGTCAACCAGCACATGCGTAATGACCGGATATCCGTCGAGTAACTCGATGATCAGCAAATCCGCTTTCTTTCCCGGTTCGATGGAACCGTATTCGCTGCCCAGGCCAACGGCTCTGGCCGGATTGAGACTGGCCTTGTTCACCATTTCGGGAAGCGGTACGCCATACTTTCGATGCATGATGAATACACCGTGCAGGATGGCGGGCGGGTAATAGTCGGAGCAAAGAATATCGGCACATCCTGCCTGAATGGCGTCAGCAGCAGACATGTTACCGGAATGGGAACCTCCCCGCAGGATGTTCGGCGCTCCGACCACCGTAGCAAATCCCATGTCGTTGGCGTATTTCGCTGCTTCCACCGTAATGGGAAATTCGCTGATGTCCACACCGATTTCCCGGTTTATCTGAAGCTTTTCCTTTGTATCGTCGTCGTGAGAAGCGACAGCAATGCCATGTTCGTGCGCCATATGACAGAGCTCCCGCAATTGTTCAAAAGACAGTACGTCTTTGGTTTCTTCCTTGGCGAGGAAGGCTTCAAAATCAAACTCCTCTGCTTCACACCCTTGATATTTGGCAAGGGTCTGCCGGTAAATCGCCAGGTCCTTATACTGTCCCTGTCCCGGTGAGTGATCCATAAAAGAGATTTCATGGACCAACCCCTGGGCAATCATATCTCTGGCAATGTCATAGGCATCCAGGTTGTCGATTTCCACCCGAAGATGAAACCTGTGGTGAATCAGATGGAAACGGTCGTGGATATCCCGGATCAGTTCCGCCATCTCCTGCACGCTGGCCAAGGTACGCAGAGGACTTTTTCCAAACCGCTCGTCCTTATACAAGGACAAGGAATGGTACATTGTGGTAATCCCCTGATGGAGCAGTTCCCGTTCACATTCTTTAAGCGCCAGTTCAAAATCAAATCGTGCGGTCGGCCTGGGCAGGATAAACTGCTCAATCCGGTCGGAATGAATATCAATGAAGCCCGGCGTTACAAAACGGCCATGGGCATTAATCATTTTGTCGGCCTTTTCCGGAAGCGTATCTGAAATGGACTGAATGCGGTCCCCTTCCAGAACCAGGTATTTTCCGTCCACAATTTCGTCGGGCAGAACCAGCCGCCCATTCTTAATCACAATCATTTTGGCCCTCCTTACAGCAACGAATGTACCAGCTGCTGTGTATAGGCATGCTGGGGATCTTCCAGAATCTGATCGGTCAGGCCGCTTTCGATAATTTTGCCGTCCAGCATCACGATCGTACGGTCGGCCAGCATCCGGATCACTGCTAGGTCGTGAGAAACCAGTAAAATGGAAATACCGTATTTCGCCTTGATCTTGCGGATGAGGTCGAGCACCTTTGCCTGTACGGATAAATCCAGGCCTGTGGTCACTTCGTCCAGCAGAAGCAGCGCAGGATTATTGGCCAGTGCTTTGGAAATCTGTACCCGCTGCTGCATGCCGCCGGAAAAATTCTTTGGCGCTTCGCTCATGCGGGAAGTGAGAATTTCCACCGCTTCCAGAAGTTCTTTGGCCCGTTCCGTCATCTGTCCAGCATTGCGGCTGCCAGCGGCAATAATCTTCTCAGCGATGTTGGAGGCCGCGGAGTAATCCATCCGCAATCCCCGGATGGGGTTTTGGTACACCATCCCCATGATGGTGTTTTTGATATGCCGTTTCTCGGCAGCGCTGGCTTCCCAGATGCTCTTTTTTCCGTGGCCATAGTTTTGCAGATAGGCGGCTCCGCCGGTAGGTTCCAAATCAAAATAGAGGCTCTGCATCAAGGTAGACTTGCCCGAACCGCTTTCCCCCACGATTCCCAGCACCTCGCCGGGATAGACGTCCAGGGACAGGTTGTTGGCGGCCCAGACAGTTCCGCAGGCTGTGCAGCGATTTTTCTCCAGATGATCGGCGCATTGCGGGCAGCCGCTGCCATAACGGACGGTCAGCCCCCGCACGCTGAGTACGGGTGTTTCCTGTAACATCATTTTGAACGCACCTCCTTGCAGTACGAGGTATCGGAACACTGATAATACCGCTCACCCGTGGCGGAATCAAAGATTTCATCCAGATAGGTGTCTGTACTGCCGCAAAGACGGCACTTCTTGCCCTTAAAGCTTTCCTTCTCAAAAGGCACATCGTCAAAGGCTAAAGATACTACCTTGGTGTGCGGCGGAATCGCATAAATCTTCTTTTCCCGCCCGGCGCCGAACAGATACAGGCACTCGGCCTGATGCAGTTTGGGATTATCGAACTTCGGGATAGGACTGGGGTTCATAATGTATCGATCCTCTACCAGGCATGGGTACTCCGAGCTGATAGTCACCTTTCCGTATTTGATCAGGCTTTCATACAGCTGCAGCCAGATGGGAGCATAGTCCGACTCAGCGTGCATCTTTTTGGTAACCGACTCCTGGGGTTCCACAACCCGGAGCGGTTCCGGAAGGGGCACCTGCAGCACCAGAATCTGGTCGTTGGTTAAAGGGATCTCCGGTACCCGGTGCCGAGTCTGGATAATGGTCGCTTCCTGTGTGCGGGTGGTACAGGGTACATCGGTGCACATCTTCACAAATTTTTTAATGTTGACAGCGTTGACACTCTCATCACTTCCCTGGTCGATCACCTTAAGGGTGTCCTCAGGCCCAATGAGAGACAGGGTAAGCTGAATACCGCCCGTACCCCATCCGCGGCCGATGGGCAGTTCGCGGGAGCCGAAAGGCACCTGATAGCCGGGAATTGCCACCGCTTTCAGCACGCTGCGCCGGATTTCCCGTTTGGATCCTTCGTCCAGGAAGGCGTAGTTATATTTATCAATCATGGTTTTCCCTCCGTGTTTTTCGCACCGCATCCAATTTGGACTGGAAGGTGACGTAATGCGGCAGCTTCAGATGGGAAATAAACCCGTTCATTTCCAGGCTGTCGCCGTGCAACAGCACGAACTCGTCGTTTTGCGTGGGATAATCCCCCGTGGTGTTCAGCTCGTGGTCGAGCACTGCCATAGCGATCGCTTTATTTTCATTGCGCCCCATGACCGCGCCGTAGCCGCAGGCCAACTTGAGCTGGTCCTTGTCGTCTGCCTCGTTGAAAACTTCTACTTCTGTAAGCAGAATTTCTCCGATCCATAAACTCTCGGCAGGGTCCTCCAGATAAGGCACGTCAATCTCCAGATAGCCGCTGCGCAGCTCTCCCACTGTGGGATGCACCTGTCCGAATCCCCGCAGCACGGAATACGCAAGTCCCGAAATAAAGCCGGTATCTGCCCGTGACAGAGTCTGCAACCGGGCGCTGCGGGGCGCGGGGAATTCCAATAGGTTCTGGGTCACATCAAAAGGTTCCTGGTCATCCGGTTCAAACCGGTCGATCAGTCCCTCTGCCTTCAGCTCATCGGATACCCGTCCGCAGGGAGAAATTTCTACAGGCTCCTGCCCCTCTATTTCCTGTAACATTTTTTGGCAAAGAGCAGGTGCATCCTCCTGCTGTAATTCAAAATTCATCAAACGATGTGTATAATCATAGGTAGCGCCCAGGATCTGACCGCCGGGAATGTCCTTAAAAGCGGCGGAAATCCGGCGTACCAGCCGCATATTCCGGGTATCTGCCACCAGAGAATCGTAGCTGCGTTTGAGCGTGGAACGATAAGCACGCAGCAAAAATACCGCTTCATCGCTGGATCCCTCACACTGCTTCAGCGCCAGCGCCGCATAAGTCTTGGAATACAGGCCCGCCTCGCTCATCACCCGGTCAACCAGCAGGCTCATCTTTTCTTCAATCACTTCCAGATCCAGATCTTTTTCAGTGCCGCTTCGATAATATTCCAGCAGGCGGATACTGGCCTCGATGGCCTCTTCCCCGCCTGAAACTGCTACATAAGCCATATCAGCACTCCTCCATTCTGACAAGTCTCGGAATGCAGAGCAGTTTGCTTTCCGGAAGAAGGAAAATGTAGTCAATCCCCTGAGGATATTCATATTCCTGCGCATCCCGCAGCCCGATTGCCTGCATGATATCGCAAGGTACCGTCGCCCCGGTCTGTCCATCCACCCCCGGCCCGCTGAGCAGGACCTGCTGCTCTGTCTGCCCATCCGGGATTTTTACAATACATGTAGCGGAAGCATGCGGATTTTCCAGCGTTCCTTTTTTGGCAGTTTCGATAATGGTCGGAAGCAGATCTCCAGAAGATATAAAGAGGTAATCTGCCTGTTCCGGTGATACCGATTTGGCGTGGGTAAGCAAAATAATCTGCTCGGTAAGCACCGGGTTTTCCGGAGCACAAAAGCTGACGCTGGCATCCAGTAAAGTCATGGCGAGCGCCAGCATATCCGGAGCCTCACCAAACAACTTTTCGCTCTGGAGCCGTATGTCGCACTGGCGTCCCGGATTGGCCATAGCCTCTAATAAACGCCGAAACACCTTCTGGGCATCGAACACCTCGTCAAATGTATGTAACTGTTTCATGGCGTCACCTCCGAATCCATAGATTGGAAGTTGACCATAGTCTGCATAAACATAGCGTTTTCTCTTTCCAACCGGTGTGTCTGTTCTTTCTCCAGCTGTTCCAGCACGTCGTACCGCTGGAATACGCCCTTATTACAGGCCGCGTCGATCACTGCCATATCCAGTACCTTATCAAAATCATCCCCCATGAGCACAGCAATTCCCTTTGCGCCTTCCAGATCCACGATCGCTTCGCTGACGATCACTTCACCCAGATAAAACAGACTCTCCTGTACCGGTTCCCGCATACGAATCATAGTCAGTGACTTCTCCGGTGCTTTTACAATGACGGGAGAATACGCGGATTTGATCTCGTCAGCCAGTTGCCTGACCTGTTCTTTACCGGCGCGCGCCAGTATTCTTGATAAACGTCTTTTTTCCATATAAGGTCTCCTTATTTCACTTTTGCCTTGATTTTTGTGGAAATCATCTCCAGAATGACCACGGCAATCACTACAATATAGGTCAGCAGGCCCATTTCGTGCAGATCAAAGTAAAAGCTTCCTGCCATAAACAGGTTAAAGCCAATGCCGCCGGCCCCGGCCGCCGCTCCCATGGCCACCGCGTTCGCAAAATTGATCTCAAACCGCATGAACGTCCAGGCTACCATAGATGTAATCGTAGAAGGCAGTATTGCTTGGCAGACGATTTGCCAGTAACTGGCGCCGTTGGCTTTGAGTGCTTCAATGACGCCGTGATCCATCTCTTCGATGGATTCCGCATAGGCTTTTGTCAGATAGGCAAAGCTGTGGAATGTCAGACCGGCTACGGCCGCCACGCTGCCCAGTCCCGCCGACACTGCAAAGATCAGTACCCACAGTACAGTCGGCACCGCACGGGCGACTGCCACCACGCTTTTAACGATATTGACACAGACCGGATGGGCGATATTACGTGCGCACAGCAACGAGCAGAAGAACGCCAGCACTGCGCCAATCAAGGTGGACAGCGTGCCCAGGCAGAAGGTAACCAGCAGCTGGTACAATACCCCGCCCACCGTATCCCTGGACAGTTCGGGTTCTAAAAACACGGTTTTGATATTATGTAAGGTATCTGTCACTGCCTGACCAAAATCAATACCCTGATAGTCAAAAGTAACAAAAGCCACAACGGTAATCGACAAGAGCACCAACACCAGCAGCTTGACCGCCAGCTGGCTTTTGTTCCTGGCGCCAATCTTGATCTTTCCGTTCCGGGAACGGTTGACAAACCTTTCCAGATTGACCGCCGCAGAACTTTTTTCGCCGGACAGTGGTCTGGTCGCCACGGCAACTGTTTCGTTTATCACAGGATCACCTTCCTTATCTTATTGGAAACCGTTTCTATCACCAGCACCAGAACGACAATGGACAGTACCACCAGACTGGCGGAAGCAAAATCCAGCCGCTTGTAATACAGGTCAAACAGATACCCAATTCCGGTAGCAGTCAGAATACCGATGAGGGTCGAGGAACGGATATTGGTCTCAATCATATACAACACCCAGGTCGTGATACCTGGCAGCGAGGATGGAATGATCCCCTGGAAGACTTTCTGGATGAAGTTGGCGCCCGTTGCGTCCAGCGCTTCCACACAATTGGAACTGACCTCATCTATCGTTTCAATAAAAGCGCGGGTCAACAAACCGAATGTAGTGAAAAACAAGGCGAAAAATCCGGTCAGGATATTCTGCCCAAAGGAAAACATCAGCAGCATGGCCCACACAACATCCGGCACATTCCGGAAAAAGGCAGCGACGATCCGTACGGCCCGTTTGAGAAGACCGTTGATTTTGGTAATGTTGGAGCCCAGTAAGCTGAAGAAGAACGCCAGCACCGCGGCCACTACAGTGACCGCTACCGACAGCAAAGCGGTTTCCAGCAGTTCGCTGAGGATTTTTGGGAACCGCTCCATTGCACCGGCGTCTGGGATCAGATTAGCCGCAATCCACTGGATAGCGGCCGGGAAGGAAGAAATCCCGTCCACCGGGTTGAATTCCGCCACGACGGAAGCGCCTGCGAAGATCGCAATAAAGGCGAGAAATACCAGTGTATAGGTCAGCTTGCGTTTTTTAAATATGTCCATGGTTGTCTGCATATCAATCACCCCTGTACATCCATGATCAGGTCATGGTCGCTGGACTGGTAAATTTCGTGGATTATCTCTTTGGTCAACCCGCTTGTCGGGCCGTCGTACACAATTTTTCCAGCCGTCACGCCGATAATGCGTTCGGAATATTTCATAGCCACATCCACCTGATGCAGATTCACCAGACAAGTAATATTTTTTGTTTGGTTAATGGATTTCAGATGATCCATAATGACCTTGGAGGATTTGGGATCCAGAGAGGCAATCGGCTCGTCACACAGGATCAGCTTGGGATGCTGCATGATGGCCCGGGCGATGCCCACCCGCTGCTTCTGTCCCCCGGACAGCTCATCACAGCGTTTGTAGGCCTGTTCTTCCAGCCCCATTTCCTGGATAATGCGGAAAGCCTCCTGCTTTTCCTCTTCCGTATAATGGCCGGCTGCACCGTTGAGTGTGGATTTTTGCCCAAGCCGTCCATGAAGAACGTTTTCTACAACGCTCAGGCGATCTACCAGGTTATAATGCTGAAAGATCATGGCTGTTTTCGTACGGATTTCCCGCAGCTCTTTCTTTTTGCTCGAAGTGACGTTCTGCCCATCAAAAAAGATCTCTCCCTGCGATGCATCCACCAGACGGTTGATACATCGCAGGAGCGTTGATTTTCCAGCCCCGGAAGGGCCGATGATGGACACGAACTCGCCTTCTTCGATGGAAAACGTAACATCCTGCAGCGCTTTGGTGACGTTATTGTAGGTTTTGCTTACGTTTTGAAAGCTCAGAAGCGCCATATTCGTGTCTCCTTCTTTTTATTTGCTCAGTTCACGGATGGGATCGAACCAGGAATCCTCCACCAGTACAAAGCGTTCATTCGCAGCCTTTTCAAACATACCTACATGATCGGAACCTTCTGGAACAAAGATCAGCTCGTTATTGGCAACCTCATCGGAGGTGAACAGATCCTGAATCGCCTTGACATCTTCGGGATCCAGTGCTTCCGAGTTGTAAGCGAAGGGGCCGTTGAGCACCGGGGTGGACTGAATAATGACAAATTCCTCGCCGGTCACCGTATCAAAAGGTGCGCTGGCGTCATCCTTAATCGCGTACACAGAACCGGTGGTGTTGGGCTCACCCTCTACACAGTCGGCATAAGGAGCAATTTCAGTGTCGCAGAAAGCGGCTACATCGGCCTTACCGGACATGAGGTTAAACGCAGAACCCTGATGGGAGCCGCCGAACAGAACCTGGGAAAAGAGCATACCTTCTCCGCCCTCGATCAGATCATCCTCGGTGAGATTGCGGGTGCTGAAATGGCTGATGATGGAACTCGTCGGCACCTTAAAACCGGATGTAGAGCTGTTGGATACAAAGGAAATCCTTTTACCCTCGATGTTGTCGATGGAATAGCTGTCGCCATCCGCATACTGGCCCTCATTCCCCTTTTCTACAGCCAGGAAACTGTAATAGAGTGCGTCATCCAGGGTGCCAGATTCGCCGGAGTTGACGAATAAGGGAAGTACTGCGTCATTGGATGCTTTTGCCTCAATATAGCCCTGGGCGCCCATGAAGCAGATCTGGGCGGTACCGTTGGACAGAGACTCAATAGCAATCGCGTAGTCGGTAGTCAGCTTCTGTTCTACTTTCTTGCCGGTGGCCTGCTCAATGAGTTTTGCATATTCTTCACGGGCTACATCATAATCTTCCGCCGATTCGTTGGGATACCAGACCAGCGTAATGGTATCGGCATAATTTCCGTTGCTTCCTGTTCCGCTGCCTGTACTGGAGGTCCCTTCGTCGGAAGAACATCCTGCCATTACGGAAGCGGTTATGACGCTGCAAAGAGTCCATGCCAAAATTTTCTTGAGTTTCATGTTGATTTTCTCCTTTTCACAACAAAATTATATTCTATGGTTAACAACTGGAAAGTTGTTGTTTTTATAAGTTCTCGAGCAAACTGGGCAGCTCGCTCATATTGCGGATGACATAGTCCGCCCCGCAATCGGCATATACTCTGCGAACCCGATCGATTTCCATCTGCCGTTGTTCCGGCATCAGGGCTTCATATTCTTTCTTTGAAAGCGCCATCAGGGAACTGCCCTCGATCAGACCCACCGTAATCAACCTGGCATTCTGCCCTTCTTTAATATCCGCCACGGTATCTCCTACCTTGACAGCGGCGTCTACAGAGGTAACCTCCAATGTTTCCAACGCTCTGAAAATCATATACGGATAGGGACGTCCCATCTTTTTGGTGGAATCCGAACTGAACCAGCAGTCCGGCTTATACCCCGCTTTTTCGGCAGCCGGAACCACAATGGCCATCATTTCATTATTGTAGCCTGTGGTGGAGCCGATTTTAATGCCGCGGCTCCTTAGTTGAGCCACCGCGTCCAGAACATGAGGAATCGGCTCGGCATAATCCGGCAGCAGGGAGAGAATCAATTCCTCACTGCGCCCATATACCTTGTCCACATCCTCAGCTGTCCATGGCCGGCCGTAGACCGCTGCCCAAAGGGCTGCAATACGCGGCATCTCGAATATGGTCTGTACGTGCATCCGTTTGGAAAGCCCCATAGGTTCCCGAATTTCTTGAGTCGTGAGGCTGATCCCCGCCTCCTCGAAAGCCCTGCGAAACGCCTCCACCGGAGCAAAGCACCCATAATCCACGGTGGTACCCGCCCAGTCAAAAATAACGGCTTCAATCTTTTTGCTCATGCATGTTCCTCCTGCAGTGCAATGTATTCTTTAAAAATATCCAGCAGCTTATAAATATCCTCTGGATAAATTTCTCCGATATTCCCGATCCGGAAGGTATCAGCGTCAGTCAGTTTACCGGGATAGATGGCGTAGCCGCGCTCTTTGATAAAGCGATACATTTCCGGAAAAGAAAAGGCCTGGTGTTCCGGATACAGGAAAGTGGTGATGATCGGGCTTTGTACATCTGAGGCTATGTAGGTCTGGAATCCCAGCTGTTTCATCCCTTCAATGAGCAGTTGATTGTTTTGGGTATAACGTTTATGCCGGGCTGCCACGCCGCCCTCCTGCTCCAGTTCCTTCAGCGCCTGGGCAAAAGCCAGCACTGCATGAGTAGGAGAAGTAAAGCGCCACTTTCCATCCTCTTCCATTCCTTTCCACTGACTATACAAATCCAGCGACAAGCTCCGGGCTTTACCAGCACATTTCTCCAACGCCTCACGTCGTGCAATGATAAAAGAAAACCCCGGAACCCCCTGAATGCACTTGTTAGCGGAGCTAATCAGAAAGTCAATCCCCATTTTGTCTACAGGGATCTCGATGCCGCCGAAACTGGACATAGCGTCCACAATCAGCGTTTTCCCAGCTTTCTTGACAACTTCCGCTACTGCGTGAATATCATTCAGGATACCCGAGGTTGTTTCACAATGTACAATCGATATATGGGTGATATCCGGATCGTCTTTTAATCTTCTCTCAATTTCACCTGCATCTGGTATGCAGTGATAAGCCTCCTCATAGACCGTATGAAGGATTCCCGCGCTTTTAGCGATCTCCGCCATCCGTAAACCATACGCGCCGTTGGCAGCCACCAGCAGCTTATCCTGCGGCCCTACAGAGCTGGTCAGCACGGACTCTACGCCAAATGTGCCGCTGCCCTGCATCAGTACGGCGGTATACTCGTTTTCGTCAACCTGCGCTACCTTCAGCAGATCCTTCCGTATTTGCTGTGTGATGGCTTTGTACTCATCATCCCAGGTACAATGATCTGTCAGCATTTGCTGTTTGACGGTATCGGTCGTGGTCAGCGGACCAGGCGTCAACAATTTATACATACCGGATGTTCTCCTTCCATCTTTTTCTTTTTTGCTTTTTACATGCTTATTTTATGGCATTGAGTCTGTAAAAACAAGCAAGAGGGGGTAAAAGGCGTGTAAAGATCTCGTTAAATAGGAAAATCCGGCAGGATATTCCCGCCGGATTTTGTGTATAATTTACAATTCAGTCAAATATGAGGCCTTTTCACGGTATTTTTCGCGTCCCATCTGATACCCGGTGATCCGGCAGCAACCGTTTGACTGCACCCAGATTCAATCCTTTCACTTGAGGTGTTTTTTAGTTTACGAGTACCCGGCACAGCGACATTTCCCGGCCTGATGATTCCAGAGCCTTTAGACCGGCCCCTATCCATTTTAAATCCTTCCAGATTTTTTATCTGTATCTCAAGTCAAACATCACCATGCAGATCTTTCATGCAAACCATTTCTTTCAAAATGGTTTCAGTAAAAGTGACAGACATACTTTCGTTAAAATCGTGTAAAAAATTCTGTAAAGGTGCAGAAAACCTTTACACCGGTTTTACAAAACTTTAACGGAGCAGTGATGGTTTCTCCATTAGATTTTCTATATTATTATAGAGAATACATATAGTCGGAAAGTAGCGCAATACCAGCCCCACCTTCCCCCCCTTGGCCTGTGCCGTATAGGGAAGAAACAGTACGCCGGCCTGCATGAAAGCCTGGCGTACTGTTTACGCTGGATTCGTTTACATTGGCATGATTATACTGACAAAAAGAAGGGGTACATTTATGGAAAATATCATTCTGTATGGCAGTAAATATGGCAGTACCCGCCGGTATGCGGAAGCACTGGCTGAAAAGACAGGGATTCCGGCAGTCCGATATGAGGACGCGCCGGGACT
This sequence comes from Candidatus Falkowella caecavicola, assembly GCA_904420125.1. Classification (GTDB taxonomy): domain Bacteria; phylum Bacillota; class Clostridia; order Oscillospirales; family Ruminococcaceae; genus Falkowella; species Falkowella caecavicola. The sequence continues at coordinate 24,946 of CAJFUK010000031.1, forward strand.
GTCTGACAAGAAAACCATCGTCTATCTGGGTGGTCTGTATGCCGGCGGCGTTTTAGGATTATCCAAAACCATGCGGGGGTTTTCCCTCCGAGACGGACAGAAGCTGATTCTTGTAACCGTGGGCCTGGCTGATCCAAAAGAGCCGGAAAACCGGGCGAACATTCGGACCTCCCTGCAAGGGTATCTACCTGCGGAGCTGTTTCATCAGATGAAAATCTACCATTTGCGTGGCGGGATCGACTATCAGAATCTTTCTCTCGCCCACCGGGCGGTGATGGCGCTGCTGTATCAATCTTTGCGCAGGATTCCCGTGGAAAAACAAACGCCGGAAAACCGAGCGCTGATCGAAACGTACGGAAAGCAGGTAGATTTTACGGATTTGGGGGCATTAGAACCGATTATTCAGGAAATACAGGAGTAGCAGCAGGGATAGGCCGTTGTGAACGTCCTAAAAATACCCTTGATCCCGCTTTAAGAACCTGCATGTCGCCAATTGATTGCCAAAAATTCCATGAGGGCGGCAAATGGACAACAAAATTGGTTTAGGAAACAACAACAGGGCTTTCCGATGCACAACGCATCAGAAAGCCCTGTTTGCTAAAAGTCCAGATTTTATGCGGATTTACATTCCTTATTTCAGCGCTTCATACGCAGCAACCGCACAAGCTACAGTGGCTCCGACCATCGGGTTGTTGCCCATACCGATCAAGCCCATCATTTCAACATGTGCAGGAACAGAAGAAGATCCTGCAAACTGTGCATCTCCATGCATACGGCCCATGGAGTCGGTCAAACCATAGGATGCCGGTCCAGCCGCCATGTTGTCCGGATGGAGCGTACGGCCTGTACCGCCGCCGGATGCAACAGAGAAATATTTGACGCCGTTTTCATAAGACCATTTCTTATAGGTACCGGCAACCAGATGTTGGAAACGAGTCGGGTTGGTAGAGTTACCTGTAATGGAAACGTCTACTTTTTCCGCTTTCATCACTGCAACGCCTTCCAAAACGTCGTTGGCGCCATATACCCGAACTTTTGCCTTTTCACCGTCAGAGAAAGGAACTTCTCTGACTACTTTCAAATCACCGGTTTCAAAATTATACTCTGTTTCCACATAGGTAAAACCATTGATTCTGGAAATGATGTAAGCAGCGTCCTTGCCAAGGCCGTTCAGAATTACACGCAAAGGCTGTTTACGCGCCTTATTTGCGGTTCTTGCAATACCGATTGCACCTTCTGCCGCAGCAAAGGACTCATGCCCTGCCAGGAAGCAGAAGCATTGGGTTTCATCGCGGAGAAGCATTGCGCCCAGATTACCATGCCCCAGGCCGACATTTCTCTGTTCTGCCACAGAACCCGGAATGCAGAACGCCTGCAAGCCTTCCCCGATCGCTTCTGCAGCGTCCGGAGCAGATTTTGCACCTTTTTTCAGTGCAATTGCCGTTCCCAGTGTATAAGCCCAAACTGCGTTTTCAAATGCGATGGGCTGAATTCCTTTTACGATTTCATCTACATTAATGCCTTTTTCCAGACAGAAATCTCTAGCCTCTTCCAAAGATGCAAAGCCATATTGAGCCAGGCATTTTTCGATTTTTGGCATTCTTCTTTCCTGACCTTCGAATTTAGCCATGAAGCGAACCTCCTATAAATTCAAATTTATTTTCAAGCAATCGAAATTTGATGTCCTGCAGCAAATTGATGATGCAGTGCAACAGATTCAGATTTATTCTTCACGCGGGTCGATATATTTGACAGCTTCGTCATAACGGCCATAAGTAGCAATATTTTTCTCATAAGCTGCATTTGGCTCTGTGCCATGACGGATATCCTCCAGCATCTTGCCCAACCGTACAAATTTGTAACCGATAATCTCGCCGTTTTTGTCTACACCCAAACTCAGGATATAGCCTTCTGCCATTTCCAGATAACGAACGCCTTTTGCTTTAGTACTGAAAATGGTACCCACCTGAGAGCGAAGGCCTTTTCCAAGATCCTCCAGACCCGCGCCAATCGGAAGTCCGCCTTCTGAGAAAGCAGTCTGTGTTCTTCCATATACCAGCTGTTTAAAAATTTCACGCATCGCAACGTTAATTGCGTCACAGACAAGGTCTGTGTTCAATGCTTCCAGCAGTGTTTTTCCGGGAAGAATTTCGCCAGCCATTGCCGCCGAATGGGTCATACCGGAACAACCCAGTGTTTCTACCATTGCTTCCTCAATAATACCGTCTTTTACATTGAGGGTCAACTTACATGCGCCCTGCTGCGGTGCACACCATCCAACACCGTGAGACAGACCGGAAATATCCGAAATCTGATAAGCTTTTACCCATTTTCCTTCCTCTGGGATCGGGGCTGGTCCATGATGCGGTCCTTTTGTAATCGGACACATTTTCTCAACTTCATGAGAATAGTTCATATTGTTACTCCTTTCGGTTTATTTAGGCCAGCGCAGAAACACCGGCTTAAATGATAAACAATGAATATGCAGTCATGAAAAACAACACGCGGGTAGGACAAACGCCCTGCCGGATTACTACACGGTTCGTTTTCACTTCACATAGTTTATTATAGTCGATTTTACCGATTTATGCAAGACTAATTGTTATAAACTTAACAAAAGATTTTGAAAAAATTACAAAGGAATCAAAGAAAAACCTTGCTTTCTGTCCAAAGAAGCGATATGCTGGATCCATAAATGGATATTTCTAAAGGAGGCACCAGCATGTCGTTTTTTGAAAAAGTATACCTGATCGTTGCACAGATTCCCAGCGGAAAGGTTGCAACTTATGGACAGATTGCACGTCTGGCTGGAAATCCCCGTATGTCCAGACAGGTAGGCTGGGCCCTGCACCAGAATCCCAGACCTGGAGAAATTCCATGCCATCGAGTTGTGAATCGGTTTGGACAATTAAGCGGCGCGTTCGCTTTTGGCGGATCCGATACCCAGCGAATCCTGCTGGAAATGGAGGGCGTGTCCGTATCGGCAGAAAACGCGGTCGATCTGGCAGAATACCAATGGCATCCGGAAACTGCAGAATAAACGCCCGGTATGCCTTGCTCTCATAGTAAGCCGCCCCGCATGAGAGTATCTGTTTTTGATCGGGAACCCCTACCTTTTTATTTAAAATAAAATGAAAAAGTCTGCTTTTTCGATCCTTTCCGCACCATTCTGTATAAGGGTACCATCATGACAGTGCCTGAAAAACAGGCCGCGTATCTTTCTGACACCGGCCTGTTATTTTTACCCGTATGTTTATAAAACCTTGGCTAAGAAAGCCTGCAAACGTTCGCTCTGGGGATGTGTAAACAATTCGACCGGCGTATTTTCTTCTACAATCTTTCCGCCGTCCATGAACATAACCCGCTGTCCGACCTCACGTGCAAAATTCATTTCATGGGTTACAACCACCATGGTCATCCCGCTTTTGGCCAGATCTTTCATGACATCCAGCACTTCGCCGACCATTTCCGGATCCAGAGCAGACGTAGGTTCGTCAAACAGCATTACTTCCGGTTCCATGCAGAGCGCACGGACAATAGCAACCCGCTGTTTCTGCCCACCGGAAAGCTGGGAAGGATAGGCGCCGGCACGATCAGCCAGCCCAACGCGCCGTAACAGTTCCATCGCTTTTTCCTCTGCTTCCGGCCGGCTCTTTTTGAGAAGCTTGATCGGCGCCAGGGTCATATTTTTCAAAATGGTCATATGGGGAAACAGGTTAAAATGCTGGAATACCATCCCCATCTTCTGGCGGTAATGATTGATGTTGACTTCTGCCTGATTGGTAATATCCACATCATCAAAGAAAATATGTCCCCCCGTCGGTTCTTCCAGCAAATTCAGACAACGCAGAAAGGTACTTTTTCCAGAACCGGAAGGCCCGATCACAACGACAACTTCTCCCTTTTGGATCTCGGTTGAAATACCATTGAGAGCATGCAGGTCTCCAAAGGCTTTTTCCAGATTCTCTACCCGGATCAGTGTATTAGTGGTCACTGTTACGCAGCCTCCTTTCCAAAGCATTGACCATTGCGGTAAAAATCATCACCAGCACCAGATAAATCAATGCTACCGCAAGCAGCGGCATGAACGCGTCAAATGTACGGCTCCGGATAAGATCTCCACCACGTGTCAGCTCTTCCAGCGCAATATAGCTGGAAACAGATGTTTCTTTGAGCAGCACGATAAACTCATTTCCCAATGCAGGCAGAACATTTTTAAATGCCTGCGGGATAATAATATGGATCATGGTGCTTGCGTAGCTGAAGCCCAGGCTGCGTCCAGCTTCAAACTGCCCATTATCAATGGACATAATCCCGGAACGGAAAATCTCTGCTACATAAGCGCCGGAATTAATCCCGAAGGCAATCACCGCCACAATAACTTTATTGATGGAAACGCTCTGAAAAACGACAAAATTGATGATCAGCAGCTGTACCAGCACCGGGGTGCCACGGATAACGGTTAAGTAAATCTTGCAAATGGCATTAAAAAAGCGCAGTTTTCCGGTTTTATCATGGGTTGCACGGACAATCGCGATCAAAAAGCCTAACAGAATGCCGACCAATACGGCAAACAGAGTGATCTCCAGCGTGACCCATAAACCATCCCAAAGATAGCGCCAGCGTTCTTCAACAATAAAATTCAGAATAAATTTATCTACAATTTGTGTTTGAAACCACTGTTGAAAATTCTCCCAGGTTTCTGTAAACCATACACTGATATCAGACACCATTCATCCCGCCCTTTCTTCATAATCTGACAAAACCTAAGAAAAAGGCCGTCCCCGGCGGCCCGCTGTTCTTTCCATATCGGAGAGAACCTGCGGGCGGCTGAGGACAGCCGCCCTAAATTCGTAGACTTGTTGCGATCTACTTTCTCACAATAATTACCTGATAACCGGTGCAATAAGAATCTGTGAAATCCACAGACTGTTTTCTTTCTTCATTAACAGTCATACCAGCAGCACCGAAATCCGCTTTTCCACTCTGAATCGCAACCAAAATGGAGTCAAAAGCCATATCCTCGATGACCAGTTCCTTGCCGAGTTTGTCACAGATTGCCCGTGCAAAATCAACGTCCAAGCCAACAATATTCTGGCCTTCATGGTATTCATAAGGCGGGAATTCCGCATTGGTCGCCATCACCAAAGTACCGTCATAAGTAATGCCTTCCGGAGAAGTATAGGGTTCTGCCCCTTCCTTCTGTTCAATATAATAGTCGAGCAGTTGCTGCAAAGTGCCATCCTCTTTCAGTTCAGCAATCGCCGTGTTCATCTGTTCCAGCAGCTCAGTGTTTCCTTTTTTCAGACAAATTGCGTAATCTTCGATACGATAGGCTTCATCAATAACACGGATATCGTCGTTCTGGGCAACAAATACCTGTGCGGGCTGGTTATCAATAACCACCGCGTCAATTTTTCCCTGCTGCAGCGCCTGTACCGCATCCATACCCTTATTATAGCGCTCCACAATTGTTCCTTGGTCTTCGTAGTCTTCTGTTACGAAAAGATCTCCTGTAGTTCCCAGCTGTACACCGACTCTCTTGCCAATCAGGTCATCCGGTTCTTCAATCACATTCGCAGAACCGTCCAGACTGCTTTCGCTCTCGGTTCCACCGCAGGCAGTCATTGTCAGAAGCATCGAAGCAGCCAATAAAATAGCCCATAACTTTTTCATTTCTATTTCCCCCAAAAGTTTGATTCCCATGTATTATAATACATTCTTTGCCAGAAAGCAAGGCATAATTACCGTTATTTTGATTTTTTTGGCTTTATTTTAGATTCCCCATCAAATCTTGAAGATATAAAAGCTAAAATTCCTGACTGACAGCATCTGCTTTGCGCAAACACTGCAGGGCTTCTTCTTTGGTTGGAACAAAAAAGACATCTTTTCCATGATTGGATTCGTAAATAAAGTCTTTTAAAGGTTTGCTGGTATACTTTGTGAAATCACCATAAATTGCGATTTTCATATGGTAGTTAATCAGTTTTTGCAAAACTTCTCCAGCCAATCCTGTGCTGAGGATAAAAAAATCTTCGATAATCAGATTTTTATCCAAAGCCATGCTATCCGCGTCTGTCTGATATTTGACCGTCATCATCAAATCCAGCGCAGATTGCAAATCTGTCACAACTTTGCTGTCGCCAGAAACCACCGCAATTTTAGTCTGACCAACGATGGTTTGCTCAATATGCATGAATGATTCCCCTTTCTATTAATTCGTTTGAACCGAAAAAGCACAGCAGCGCGTCTTTCACGTCCTGTTTTAAGATGCAGCAATCAAAGTTCTGAAATCTCTGCTCCCGATTGCGGCTTTATTGAGATATCATCTCGGTGCTGTGGCTTTTGTCCGCGTCACATCCCATATCCATTGGGAGCCCCGCTGGACAGGCCAAATACCAAAAGCGAAAAAAGAAAAAACGGGTGATTGCCAAGAGATGCCGCGGACATTTCGGTTTTCCCTCCAGCTGTCCCAGCATAATATTATCTGCCATACTGACCATAAAAGAAATTAAATTGCGCAGCATCGGCAAAGCGATCGAAAACAGCAATTTATATCATCCCTTATCGCGGGGCCTGGTTGTCGTCGTTTGGAGCATGCTTTATTCTCCTGTTTACATCAACATTTTCTGTCTCTGCCGGGGACAAATATATAGCTTACCACCTATATCGCTATAAGCGGTAAGCCTATTAGAGGATACTGTTCTAAATCGGATGACCATGGAAAATGAACGGATTTTATCGGGCCGTTGCTGCCCGGATTCCTGCAGCAGCCTGTTATATCGGCTGCGTGCGCATGGTAAAAAGATCATGGCCCTCCGGATCAATCCCAACAATTAAAGGGAAATCTTCAATCTCCATTTTTTTAACAGATTCACATCCCAAATCCTCAAAAGCAACGACTTCACACGAACGGATACATTGGCATGCCAACGCGCCCGCTCCGCCCAATGCACAGAAATACACAGCCCGATTGCGGCGGACAGCTTCCCGCACCTGCGAATTCCGCTGCCCTTTTCCGATCATCGCCGCCAGGCCCAAATCCAGCAAACGGGGTGCAAAGCGATCCATCCTGCCCGCCGTAGTCGGCCCGCAGGAGCCAACAGGCATTCCGGGCCTCGCCTGAGTAGGACCCGCATAGTAAATACAGGCCCCCTTCAACGGAAAAGGCAGCGTCTTTCCTGCATCCAACAGTTCAAAAAACCGGCGATGCGCCGCATCCCTTGCTGTATAGATCGTTCCGCTTAACAGAACCCGATCCAACACATGCAGCCGGGCTTCCGGAAGTTCTTCAATCCGTAGCTTATATTCTGCCATTTATTTCATTCCCCATCCATTCATCAACCCTTTGAGAAATGCGTTTGCCATCCTGCGTATTTTTTCATGAGGCGGCACGATTTTTGTCAAATGGTGTATATTGCCGCTTGCGCCGGCATGTCCGACTTGCGGCTTAACGAAAAAAGTTTGGTTGCGAACCAGCAGATGTGTTTGCCGAAGTACTTTCTTCCTGCGCTTTCTCCTGCAAATCCAGGCTTAATACCGCATGTTTTTCTGAATATTCCTGAATCTGACGGCGCGTGCCCTCCATATCGCTGCATAGCTGTTCCAGCCCCTCCAGGAACCGGGACACGGCCTGCGTAAACTGTTCTTTCTGATCCGTTGCCTGTTGTACCAAGGATTCCAGCATGCCGTCCGATTCATGGATGGATCCCATTGCTTTTTTCGCCATTTTATAAGCTTCAAATTCTGCGGCAGCCGTAATACTTTCCGCCTGATCCTTGGCCTGCTGTACCATCTGCGCGGCCGTTTGACCAGCCCGTTCGGTCAGGCTCGATGCGTTTTCCTGCGCGGACTGTCTCTCCCGCTGTGCTTCCTCACGTGCCGCGCGTAAAATCTGCTCGGCCTGCTGTTTTGCTTTTTCCAGGATCTCTCTGGTCTGATTTTGCACGTCATCCAGTCTTTCCCGTGCCTGCTGTTCTGCGTTTTTCATCAGCTCTGCCGCATCTTTGCCCGCGTTAGAAAGCACAGCGGCCGCCTCAGCGCGCTGCTGTTCCATCTGTGCAGCGGTATCGTCATATTTTTTCAGCCGGAGTTCCGCCGCCTCAGCGCGGAATGCCGCATCTCTCTTCTCTTTTTTCGTATCCTGCAAAGTATGTTCAGTTTCTGCTAATTTTTGCTCCAGCGCTGATATTGTCTGATTTTTCTCTTCCAGCTGACTACGCAGAATTTCCACAAGCGCCTGGCTTTCCTGCAATTGGGCCTGTGTTTTAGCCGTTTCTGCCTTCATCTGTTCCAGCTCTGTCGCAGCCGCTGCTTTTTCCGTATCCAGCGCGTCGATCTGTTCCTGCATCTGGCGGCGTTTGGATTCATAATCGTCCGTCAGCTCTTCTACGCACATTAAAACATCTTTTTTTCGAAATCCGCCAAACAGAGAGGTCTTCATCTTATCCCCATATTCCATAACCGATTCTCCTTTTGTCCAGCACGTCATCCGCAAAAAGACGCCACGCGACTGCTGTACCTGTTCGAATATTGGTTTATTTTATCATTTTATATTATACTGTCTATAAAAATTTTTTGCAAGAGTATTTCCATGAAAACTAATTTTTGCTATAATCTTTATAGAAAAACGGGAGGGACTGTTATGGATAACAACCGGTTGGTGGTTTTTGATTTGGACGGTACATTAAATAAAACGGAAATTTTTTCTATTCCTGCCCACCGCAGACTCTTAAAGGAACTGGAGATCGACGGAAAAACAGACGCGGACATCATTGGGTTTTACGGAACAGTTGGATCGGAGTATATCCGGACATTTCTCCCGGATGCCGATGAAGAAACCCGCCGTCTCTATTTAAAAACAGTAGACCGTTATGAAAAAGAACTGATGCAGCAGCTGCATGATACTTATCCCGGCATTCCCGAAGCGTTGACAGAGTTAAAACGTCTGGGATACCGCACAGCCGTCTGTTCCAATGCATACATCTCCTATATTGATTTTACTCTGCGGGCATTAGGCCTGCGGGATCAGATTGACGAAATCCAACCGCTGATCAGGGGAATGCATAAAGAACAGACGCTGCGGCTGCTCTTGAAGAAGCTCGATCCGGCCGCCGCCGTCATGGTAGGCGATCGCCGTTTTGATCTGGAAGCAGCCCGTGCCAATCAGATTCCCTTTATCGGCTGTCTGTATGGATACGGCGCGTCAGAAATGGAAACAGCGGATCGGGTTATTCGATCCGGTTTTGAACTGGTCGCAGCCGTCGAATCCTTAATTGGATTCGACGGGCGGCCATCTTATGGAAACAAGGAGGTTGATTCGGATGCTGAAAAGTCAGCAAATCCGTGAAACGGCAATTGAAATGGACTCTCTGAAACTGGGGAGCGGCTGGACCCTTGAGGAACTGTCGCAACCCCAGATTTATCTGGCCAGCACATATGGGGAAAGCCATCCAGGCAGCGTCCACCTGGAAAAACTGATGGACCGTGTCTGTCAAGCGCTGAAAACGCTACAGATGCGGGGGGCGCGTTATTTTGCAACGGATATGTGCGACGGCATCGCACAGGGGCATGACGGCATGAATTATTCGCTGGTTTCCCGCGAATATATTGCCGGCCTGATGGAAATTCAGGCAAAGGCCTCTCCTTTCGACGGCGGAATTTTTCTGTCCAGCTGTGACAAAGGAGTGCCTGGCGTTCTGCTTGCCATGGCGCGGCTGGATATGCCTTCTGTTTTGATTCCGGGAGGGATCATGAAAGCGGGGCCTGATATGCTTACACTCGAACAGATTGGCGCTTATGGAAGTATGTATCAGCGGCATGAAATCACATTGGAAGAATTTCAGCAGAAACAGATGGAAGCCTGTACCGGCTGCGGCGCCTGCCAGTTTATGGGCACAGCCAACACCATGCAGGTTTTAAGCGAGGCCCTCGGACTGGCCCTGCCGGGAACCGCTCTGCTGCAGGCCAGCTCTCCGGAGCTTCTGCAGGCATGTGACCGTGCGGCCCAGGCGCTGCAAAAACTGATTGAGCTTGACCTGACGCCCCGCAAAATTTTGACCTGGAAGTCGTTTGAAAACGCGGTGATGGTGCATGCAGCGGTTGCCGGCTCCACCAATGCGCTTCTGCATATTCCTGCGCTGGCTCATGAATTGGGGATTCCGGTCGATGCAGATCTTTTTGACCGTGTCAATCGTTATATCCCCTACATAACCAACATCCGCCCCAGCGGAAAATATCCCAGCGAATATCTCCATTATGCCGGCGGCGTACCGGCGGTGATGGAAGAACTGCGCCCATGGCTGCATCTGGATGCGCTCACTGTGACTGGAAAAACATTAGGAGAAAATCTGGACGACCTGCGCGCTTCCGGTTATTATGAAGCCTGCACAGCTCTCCTGCAGGGAACCGGATTAACCGGCCGGGACATTATCAAGAGCCGTTCTGCACCTATCAATCCGCAGGGATCTCTGACAGTTCTCAGGGGGAACCTGGCTCCAGAGGGTGCAGTTGTCAAACATAGTGCGATTGATCCGTCATTGATGTCTGTCACCCTGCGTGCCGTACCATTTGATTGTGAGGAGGATGCGCTTCAGGCTGTACTCCGTCATGAAGTACAGCCTGGAGATGCAGTGATTATCCGTTATGAAGGGCCTAAAGGCAGCGGTATGCCGGAAATGTTCTATACCACAGAAGCGATTGCCAGTGATCCTCTGCTCTGCAGCTCCATTGCTCTGATCACCGATGGACGGTTTTCCGGTGCAACCCGTGGTCCGGCGGTCGGACATGTTTCCCCGGAGGCGGCCAGCGGTGGCCCGATTGCTCTGATCGAACCAGGGGATCTGATCCGTTTGGATATTCCCAAACGGACGCTGTCTCTGATCGGCGTGCAGGGAAAGGAACTTTCGACAGAGGAAATCGATCAAATTTTAGAAGCGCGGAAAAAGAAGTATATTCCCCCAACGTCCAAACCGGTTTCCGGTGCTTTGGGCATCTATCAAAAACTGGCTGTCTCCGCTATGAAGGGCGGATATATGGAGATTGACTGATTTTCCGATTCGCGTGGTGGAATGATTGGTGCCAGCCAGTGCTATCTTCGCCTGTTCCGGTGAATTCGACAACAAAAATCAAATGTGATGGGCTTTAGTAAAACTCAATTTGGAGGAAGACAGAATTGATCAAGAAAGCGGGAATCAGTGAACTGGAAATGATTGCAGGTTTAGCTGTTTTGCTTTGGAAGGAGCATACGATCCAGGAACTGAAAGATGAGTTTTTAGAAATAATCCTTCAGGAAAAAGCGCAGTTTTTTCTAAAATATGATCAGAATGTACCTGTTGGATTTGCACAGTGTCAATTAAGGTACGACTATGTAGAAGGAACAGAAACCAGCCCCGTTGGATATTTAGAAGGTATTTTTGTTCAGGAAGAATACCGGCACAAAGGCTATGCCAGGGAGTTGTTGTCCGCATGCGAGCAATGGGCCAGGAATAAAGGGTGTCAGGAATTTGCCAGCGATTGTGAAATAGGCAATGACAGCAGTATCCATTTCCATACGGCTGCAGGTTTTACGGAAGCCAATCGAATCGTCTGCTTTACAAAAAAACTGTAAAACCTGTCTGTGGATTGAAAAAATAGGGAAAACAACAGCAACAGCGGCTTTGTATTTTTAAGCCGCTGTTGCTGTTGTTGATATTATGAACCCCTTCCGGCTCCCCGTCACACGGCAGCACCAATACAAAATCCCGCCGGATATAAACAGTCCGCCGCATGCGTCCGGAGTTATTTTAGCCTTCCATGCCCGGATGATACCCGGACATATCCTGATAGACGCCGGGAAATGAATCCGGAATTAGAGTAGCGCCTACGGTTTTTTCATAGAAAGAAGTAGGCCCTACCCACCCGATCACAGCGTACCCATAACCGTCTGCCCGCATAGAAAGCAGACATTTTTTCATCAGGGCTTCCCCGATCCTGGCACCCCGTTCAGATGTCAACACCCCAATAGGCCCAAAAAAGTTTTTCGCCGTTACATCATAACAGGCAAAGCCAATCACTTTCTGTTCTTTGACAGCAATATAACAGGTAATGGGATGCCCGGTGAAAGCATAGGCCGCCTCATTTTTCCAGCCTTCTCCAAACTCTTCCTCAACAAACCGAAGCACCTGATCCCGGTCCATAGCCATTGCCCGCATAATCCGAACACCTTTCTGAGCCAGGTGTTCATACAGCGCGGGGTCCTCTGTAATATGATACAGTTTTACCAGCATATCAGCCATACGCATTACCCCCTTTCCTTTTTTTCTTTTATCTGTCATCCATCAGCCGGCAGACTGTTTTTGGAATTTGTGCCAGGATATCACCTGCCAGTAGACTGTTCTCTGCCATGCCAGAGTTTATTAAATCATCAGCGGCTGCTCCATGCGCATATACTGCGTTACAGACAGCTGCCGTTACATTTCCGCTTTTGCCTAGAAATCCCAGAATCATTCCAGCGAGCAGATCGCCGCTTCCGCCTTTGGCAAGCCCGGGATTGCCGGAAGTATTCACGTACACCCGTCCGTCTGGAAAGGCCGTCAACGTAAAAGGCCCCTTCAGCACAACGACCGCACCGCTTTCTTTTGCCAGCGCAGCCGCATAACCAAACCGGTCCATATGGACAGTCTGTACGCTGCACCCACACAAACGCGCCATCTCCCCTGTATGAGGAGTCAACACCGTCAAAGCCTTTCTTCGGCGCACCAGGGTCCAAAGATCAGAACCAGCTTCCAGATAATACAATGCATCCGCGTCAATAACCAGGGGTGCGTCTATCAACAACATCTGCTCAAGCACCTCACGGGTCTCCGGAAACCGTCCCATCCCCGGACCAATGGCATAAGCATCCCCCTCCGGAATCGATATTTCCCCGGAAAAGTGTCCCTCCGGTGCCGGTTCTAAATGGTACATGGCCTCGGTCATATGTGCAGCCGCCATTGCCTGAATACAGTCTGGCAGAACCACTGTCAGCAAACCGCAGCCGCCGCGCAGACATCCTTTCGCCGCCATGGTAATCGCACCCGGCATTTCTCTGGAACCGCCGACCAGGACAGCCCTGCCGTAATCCCCTTTATGACTGTCCGGCGCGCGGTGAGACAGTGTATTCCGTAACTCTGCCTGTCCCCAGAGCATACAGCGGCATCCTGTGCTTTCAATGGCTTTTGGCGGAATTCCGATTTCCACGATTTCCACTTCCCCATAGAAAGAACGGGCAGGATACAAAAAGGCACTGGGTTTAGGGCATTGAATGGTCAATGTTACGTCTGCACAAACTGCTAACGAAACATTTGCCTGATCCGCGGCAACCCCACTCGGCAGATCAATCGCAAAAACCAATGCCCTGGGCGCATTGTTGATCAGACGGATCACATCTGCATAAAACCCTCTGGGTTGTCCGTGCATCCCGATCCCCAGCAAAGCATCTACGATAACATCTGCCGCCTGAATCGCTTCTTCGACCGCCTGGACAGCCGCTTCCTCGGACAAATCCGACAGGGAAAGTAAAGAATATCCGGCCTTCTGATAGAAAGCAAGATGGGCAGCAGCTGCCCCGGTCAGCTGTCCCGGTTCCGGCACCAGCAGCAGGCGGACCGCAAATCCTTCCGCCTGCATCTGGCGTGCCAATGCGATCCCGTCGCCGCCGTTATTGCCTGTGCCGGCTAAAATCACTGTCTGCAACTCTTTGGCGCCGCTCTGTATCTGTGCCAATCTGGGCTTCATGGCATGCAGCAGCGCCTGTGCTGCGTTTTCCATCAACAATTCCTCCGGCATTCCAATGGTCTCGATTGCATACCGGTCTGCCGCATACATTTCTTCTTTGGTCAGAACACGCATCAGCCGTCCTCCCTTCTGTTATTCTTCCAAACCGCGCATCATGAGCGCATAAATATCCGGCGCATATTTTTTCAGGTTCACCGGACGGAAAGAGGTATTCACAAAGCCATGGGTTGTTGTCCCTTCATTGAGGATTTCCGTTTCCCCCTGCCTGCGGACCGTATAAGCAAAAGAAATCCTGGACACGGTTAATTTTTGAATCCGCACGGTAATGGACAGGACATCCTCATAGAAAGCGGCGCGGATATAACGGCTGGTGAGTTCTGTCAGCGGCAGCAGAATCCCTGCTTTTTCCACATCGGAATACCGCATACCCAGTTTCCGGATAAACTCCGTGCGCGCCGCTTCATACCATACCGCGTACATGGAATGATGTGCAATGCCCATCTGGTCTGTTTCTGCATAACGTACAATAATTTGTGTTTCTGATATCATTTAAACACTTCCTTTATCTGACGCCCATGCGTTTTTTTGTTTACGTTCGCCTTGTTCGGGAGAATATCAATCGTCACCACTTCCGGCGGATTAAACACACGCGGACAGCGATTTTTACAAAGACCGCGGCTGACAATCAAAGACGTATGTCCGATCTGATATCTTCCGCCTGCATATTTAGGAAAAAACCCCTGATGGGGAGCATAAAGACCGTTGCAGATTCCCGGAATCCGCACCTGCCCGCCGTGAGCATGGCCGCATGTGATCAAGTCAAAGGGATATTGTTGATAATCCGCCACACATTCCGGATGGTGGGAACATAAAACGGTATAAACTTCCGGACGGATGCCCAAACCGCAGTCTGCCAGCTGTTTGATCCATCCGGACCGGTTGCTGCCGGAGGATGCCGTACGGTCAATCCGAAATCCGGATGGATCATCTACACCAGCGACACAGATTTTCTGTCCACGTATCAGGATCTGCTGGCTGCTTCCCTCCAGAACTGTGATACCATGCTGCCGGAGATTTTCTTTGATCTGCGCCATCCGACCGCTGCGGTATTCATGATTGCCTGATACATAATAGCACCGGTACCTTGCGCCAATGTTCTTTAGTAACCTCCACGCTCCATAACCCGGCGCCTTGTCATCCACGATATCTCCAGCCAGCAGCAGCAAATCCGGATGCTGCCGGTCAATTACCTGCAAAAGCTTTTTCTGTCCCGATCCGTAGATCGAGCTATGCAGGTCTGCCAGCAAAACAATACGGATCGGAGCAGCGACTTTTGCACTGATTTCCGTATAACGGCGAACCGTAATCCCTTCCCATACTGCCGCCGTACCTGCCGCTGTTAACAGTAACATGGGTACAACGATCTTACTCCATCCCAAATGATAACCTCCCGTTCTGTACGCCGGTACTCTGTCTGATTGGTCAATCTATATGAGGGCGTCTTATCATCCTCATTGTATTCAGTGGCTGCATACCATATGAATAGCAAAAGTATACCGTCTGCCGTACTACTTGGCATATCGGGCCAGAATTGCCTCGGCGACCCGCAGCCCATCTGCCGCCGCGCTCATAATACCACCT
Source organism: Candidatus Falkowella caecavicola (assembly GCA_904420125.1). GTDB lineage: Bacteria > Bacillota > Clostridia > Oscillospirales > Ruminococcaceae > Falkowella > Falkowella caecavicola. Next base: position 40,342 of record CAJFUK010000031.1, read on the forward strand.
GCATATCCCGCGCCCTCGCCGCAGGGATAAAGCCCTTCCACACCGACAGCCTCCAGATTTTCTCCCCGCAGAATCCGCAGCGGAGAACTGGTACGGGTTTCGGCGCCTGTCATCACAGCGCCGGAACCTGCATATCCATGCATTTTCCGGTCAAATGCCTGTAGGCCCCGTTGCAGCAGTGTGGTGACCGGCTCCGGAAATAATTCTTCCGGAACAAATTCCCGCACACCTCTTGCATAGGAGGGGGTGACGCCGCTGGAAAGCAGCCGTGCCTTCCCTTCCAGCCAGGGTTGTACAGAAACTGCCGGAGCTGCATAGGAACGCCCGCCCAATACAAAGGCTTTCCGCTCCAACGCTTCCTGAAAAAGCATGCCGTCTAATGGCCGTTGTCCAAAATCTTCCGGAAATACGTTCACTACAACCGCCGCATTGGCATTATCCTGATCCCGGCTGAATTCGCTCATGCCATTGGTTACTACGGTTTCCTCTGCTGAACAGGACGGAACAACCAACCCACCGGGACACATACAGAAAGTATAAACGCCTCTTTCCTGTTCCCGATAAGAAAGCTGATATTCTCCTGCCGGAAGAAGCGGATGACCGGCCAGTGCACCATAGAGCATTCGGTCAATATCTGCCTGCCGGTGTTCAACGCGCATGCCGACAGAAAAAGTCTTACTTTGAATCGATAACGGCTTCTCCGCCAACATTCGAAAGGTATCCCGTGCGCTGTGTCCGATTGCCAAAACGAGCGTTTCTGCCGGCAGCAGCATACCGCCTGTCCGGATACCGGTCAGCCGGCCCGTTTCGATCCGAATATCTTCTACGCCGGAAAAAAAGCGAACCTCGCCGCCGCACGCGCAGATTTCATGTCGTATGGACTGCACAATTCCCCGCAGATAGTCTGTGCCAATGTGGGGCTTGGCTTTTTTCAAAATTTCTTTGGGCGCCCCATGACGGACAAACTCCTGTAAAATCCAGCGGCAGCGCGGATCTGAAATCCGGGTCGTGAGCTTCCCATCTGAAAAAGTACCGGCGCCGCCTTCCCCGAACTGGACATTTGCACATGGATCCAAAGCGCCTCCGCCCCAAAAACGCCGGACCGCCTCCACCCGTGTCTCCAGATCAGCGCCCCGCTCCAGCACCAATGGACAAAGCCCCGCGCGCGCCAGCAAAAGCGCAGCAAACATGCCGGCAGGTCCAAATCCTGCAATGATTGGCCGGATTTGTGGCTTTTTCTGGACAGTTTTCAAAAACAGTGGTTCTGCTTCCTGACCGGGCAGATACTGTACCGCAGGATTTCCTGCTGCCGCGGCAACAGCCTGTTCATCCCCATCCAGTTCCAGATAAACACTGCAAACAAAAGCTGTATAGCCTCTTCGCCGGGCATCTACGGATATCTTGGCAACGCCACCGGACCGTACGCAGCTCCGCCGAACCTTCAAAATTCGGAGTGCCTGCGCCACAGCAGCCTGTTCTGCCTCTTCCATATGTTTGTACTCTAATCCGACACGAATGCCTGTCACCTGAATCGGCATGTGCTATCCCCCTGTTTGCTGATCTTACCAAAACAGATATATCCTCCGTTCTGGAGCGGAGGATATATCGCAATCGGTATAGAAACTTCTGTCCTTTTCGGAAAAGACCGGTTCTGCAATTTGCATCGAGCACGTTACAGAATCAACCGCCTAATCTTTCGCTGTAGCCCGGATGACCGCCGACTTGCTGCCCACTGCCCAGACAACGCCGCTTTCTGAAATTTCGATCCGGACAGGTACGGTCGATTGTCCTTCTACAATATTTTCGTTGGCCAGGTCGATCACCGCGGTCAGATCCGCAGAAGTCAGATTCTCTACAATCTCCGGCTCACCGACAACCCGTACGTTCATCACCTTGGTAGACACGATTTGTATATCGTAGTCTGCCGGTGCGTTAATCACATTATTGGCGTCTATATTGACCGTAAAGGTACGTACCGCATAATCATCGGTTTCAAATTTAATGGTAACCTGATCGAGCTGGTCCAGATTCAGATAGCCTGCCGGCAGCCCAACGTCCATGACAACAGTATATCCTGTATCCATATTTCTAAAATCAATATTGCCCAGAGAAAAGGACTCAATATTGGCTTCGACGCCTGCCGGCACCGCCACGGTAATTTCATCCGCGGACATGGTATACTGCAATTCATCAACCGGGAATCCCGCCGGCAGATTGGTATAGGTAAAACGAAGCGGAACCGTAATAATTTTATATACCGGCACTGTAATGCTGTATTCCTGTGCGCTGTAGGTCAGGGATTTCAGATCGAGAATATTATTGTCTTTATCATACAGTACCAGTTTTCCCTGTGTTTTCAGGGTATCGGTCAGTGTTCCCCGAATTTCCTCCATCGGGGTAATGACACAGCGGGCAATCTGAGATACATCGCGTTCCGGCCCGGTGATCGTCAGCTGTTCCGGAATCGAGTATACGGTTGTGCCCATCATGTACCCGTCGGCAATCCGAATATTTTCAATATCCACTTCCAGCGGAAACTCTTTGGAAACAATGGTATCAAACGTGACGGAAATGTCGGTGGGAGAAATCGACTCAATACTGATTTCCTCATCCGGATTACGCAGCGCGCCCCGGATTGCCAGCGAAAAAGTACCCGCTGTCTGCACGTCGCGCGAAGAAGCGGTGACCTGAAAATCCTCCGGAGTCAATGCGCCGACTTTATAGCGTTTTCCGATGACCGTGATATCGACTGTATGCTGGGTATTTCCGATCACTTCCAGATTATTTTCCGTTGTAATCGTCTCCAGCAGGATTTCTACCGGTACATCGCTGATGACCTGCCGTGTTTCCGGGCTTAATACGGTCGCCACAATAAACCAGGCTACCACAGCAATCACAAACGACAGAATCATTGCCTTTTTGGGATTTTCCAACCAGGCAGATGTATTAATCTTGATTCGTTTCATTTTCTTTTCACCTTCCAGAACTTCGACTTCCGGTCCTTTCCTTCTTCGGGTGTTTCAGAAATGAGACTGCGCCGCAGATAGCGGCATAGGGAATCTTTTGTATAATTTCGGGTCAGCACACCATTTTCTGCAATGGAAATCGCGCCGGTTTCCTCTGAAACCACTAAGATCAGCGCGTCGGAATTTTCGCTCATTCCGATTGCCGCGCGGTGCCGGGCGCCAAGTTCCCTTGCAATCAGTTCTTCTTTACTCGGCTTGGGAAGGAAACAGGAAGCTGCCAGTATCCGCGCATCCCGAATAATGACGGCGCCGTCATGCAACGGCGAATTGTGAAAAAAAAGATTTCCTATCAGTTCAGGGCTTACGTCCGCATTGACAACAACCCCTGTTGAAATCTGTTCCCCCAAACGTGTCTTTCGTTCAAATACAATCAGAGCGCCGGTTTTTGTACGGGACAAATCTTCAGCAGCCGTACCGATCATGTCAATCGTATGAATCCATTTGGTACGCAGATCCTCATCCTCCTGCTGACTGGAAAACACGTTAAAGCTGGCCACCTTGGTCTGTCCGGCCTTTTCCAGCACACGCCGCAACTCCGGCTGAAAGATAACAATCAACGCTAAAATTCCCCATTGGAAAATATTGCTCAACAGCAGCTGAATGGTTTTTAAACCAAGCCACTCAGCAAGCACAGCAGCGACAAGGAGAAGAATGATTCCCTTAACCAGCTGTGCTGCCCGGGTTTCACGTACAATCTGAATCAATTTATAAATCAGATAGGATACAATGACGATATCCAGCAAATCATTCCATCCAAAAGTTCTGATAATACTTGTTAACGTTGTAGAACAGGCTACAACAATCTTTTCCCATAAATCTGCAATTACTTGCATCATATGCAACATCCCTTCAGCCAGATTCTGAAGCCTGTGCAGGCCATAAGTGTTATGTCTGCAAACAAAAAGAATCTATCTTTACTATTGTAACATATTTATAAATTAAATCAAGGGAAAACGCAAGTTTTTTCGTATATTTTTCCTAAATGGCTGGAGAAAACATTCGGTGTTTTTTTCATATTATGACTGGATTTTTTCTGTAAGGCCTTTTATTTTCAATTTTTATGTTTATTTTCTATCAAATTTTTGTATAATGAAATTATAAAGTTCCGGATGCAAAGGAGGTATTTTTATGGGGCTGCAGAAACTGACTTTTATTTTTAATCCCCATGCCGGCACAAAGGAAATCCGCGGCAAACTCTTTGATATTGTGGATACATTTTGCCGTGCCGGCTATCAAATCACCATCTATTCCACACAGGCAGCCAGGGATGCCGCGGATAAGACACGGCTGTTTGCCGGTCAAAGTGACCTGCTGCTCTGCTCCGGCGGAGATGGTACGCTCAGCGAGGTGGTCAGTGGGCTGATGTCTTGTGAACGGCGGCCTGTGATTGGGTATCTTCCGGCTGGAACTACCAATGATTTTGCATCCAGTCTGAAAATACCCCGCAGCATAGAGCAGGCTGTTAAAAATATATTGGAAGGCGTTCCCTATTCCTGCGATATCGGTGAATTAAACGGCTCATTTTTTACTTATGTTGCCGCATTTGGCGCCTTTACCAATGTCGCTTACGGCACACCGCAAATTAAGAAAAATTTTTTGGGACATATCGCGTATATTCTGGAAGGCATCAAGCAGCTTCCCGCCATTCAGCCAACCCATTGCCGGGTGACATGGAACGGCGGTGAAGCAGAAGGGGATTTCCTGTTTGGCATGGTTTCGAATTCTCATTCCATCGGCGGTTTAAAAGGAATTACCGGAAAAGGCGTTGTACTCAATGACGGCTTATTTGAGGTCCTGCTGATCCGGGATCCAAAGAATTTTTTAGGGATGCAGGCGATTGCCGCTGCACTGGTCCGGCGGGAAATCCTTCCGGAATATATGCTGGCATTTAAAACCGATACACTGGACCTGTTTTCCGACCATCCGGTTCCCTGGACAACAGATGGCGAATTCGGTGGAGAAATCCAACAGGCAAAAATCACCAATCATAAGCAGGCAGTCCGGATTATGGTACCTCCGGACGCACCGGAAGTGATTGAAACCGACCGAAGAAACCGAGGATAAAAAGAGATGCATGCAGCTTATCAAAAAGCAAGAGAATTTATCTATCGAAATGCCAGGCCGCTTGATTTGGCACGCTGGCAGTACCATTTTGAAAACGGCAGTAAAGAGGCCGTTTTCGATGCCTTATCCTATTATCAAAATGACGACGGCGGATTTGGACACGGGCTGGAGGCAGACGCATGGAACCCCAATTCTTCTCCGATTCAGACATTCACGGCCACTGAAATTTTGCGTGAAATACAGGATATAGATCCTTCCCATCCCCTGATCGCCGGCATCCTGCGCTATCTGGCAAGCGGCAGGGACTTTAACGGGCAGTTCTGGTATACCGTCGTGCAGAGCAACAATCTGTATCCGCACGCGCCATGGTGGCATACGGACAGCGACAGCACCTGCCACAATGATTACAACCCCACGGCCGGTTTTGCCGGATGGATCATCCGTTTTTCCGATCCGGGCAGCAGCCTGTATCAGCTCGGCTGCCGGATCGCACAGGAAGCCTGTGCGCAGCTGCTGTCCTGTGAAAAGTGCAATGATATGCATACGATCACCTGCTATATCAGGCTCATGGAGTACATACAGCAGGCAGGAAAAACCGATGTTATTGATCTACCGGCTTTGCAGCAAAAGCTGTCTGAACAGGTAAAAAATAATATCACCGCCAATGTCGCAGAATGGGAAACGTTTTATTGCTGTAAGCCCTCACAGTTTTTCAATACCAAAGATTCCGTTTTCTATCCTGACAACCAAAGCATAGCCGAATATGAATGCGAATATATCATCAAAACACAGCTGGAGGACGGCTCATGGAATATTCCCTGGAGCTGGAATGATTATCCGGCAGAATGGGCTATCAGCAAAAACTGGTGGAAATCCAATGGGATCCTATTGAATATGCTGTATCTGCGCGGATTGGGCAAAATATAAATTGCATAGCCGGCAGACTGTCGAAAAAGTATCATGAGATGGAAACCGGCACGCAGGCAGCATATGCCCGCCTGCGCGACTCCGGCATTGGAGGTAAATCCAATGTCGGATTTCACGGGCAAAGCACCTGAAAAGAAAACCAGCGGTGTAAACGGCTTTGCCGATACTTACCGCTGGTTTTCGCTAAAAAAGTATGGGGAAAATGCAGAACAGGGTTTGACCGCAGCGACTGCGTTTGTCCTCCGAGGGCGTATTGACTTTCCGGCATGTTTTCGGCCCGGCAGAATTTTCTGCCGGGCCGTTTTTAATCTTTACAATATCCTGGCGTCACTTTGCGGTCTTTGGGCCGCAGATCTCTGCAATCGCATGGGCAAAAATCTTGGCATTTAACAGCAGATGCTCAATCGTAATAAATTCATCCGCACCGTGCATATGATTGTCCTCTCCCGGGAACACTGCGCCAAAAGCTACCCCGCCCGGCGTATGATGCACATAGGTCCCGCCTCCAATCGCTTTACAGAAGCCGGGCAGTCCCGTCTCCTCTGTATACACCTTCAGCAGGGACTGCACAAAATGGCTGTCCTCCTCCACATGATGCGGCTCATCCCCCATCATCTCTTCTATACAGAAGCCGGCCGACTCCAGCGCCTGCCGCAGTTTTTGCTGTACCTGCTCTAAGCTGCAGCAAAGCGGAAACCGGATATCCGTCCACCCTTCCATTTTTCCGTCTGCATATGAAAAAACGCTGAAAACCAGTGTCAATGCGCCGGATTTTTCATCCCAGTTTGCCAGTGAAGCACCGCGCCCATCGGTTTCCCCATATGGAAAAATCTCCAACAATGCCCGTAACTTGTTCAGTCCATCGCCAGAGGGCAGGGAAAAGCGACAGAGCAGCTGTATTAAAGCAGTCAGAGCATTTTTCCCCTGCTCCGGCGTCGAAGCATGCGCACCGGAACCAGCTGCATGGATGGTTAGAATACCGTTTTCCTCTGCCGTCGTAAAGGTCACCCCGCTGGTATCTTCGGCGATCCACCTTTTGGCCTCTTCCGCGTCTATCCCCTGTACCGCAGCTTCCGCCTCTGCCGGAACCGCGTTAATGGTTTTTCCCCCTCGAATCCAGAGAATCCTTTTTTCTTTTGGTTCCTCGGTATACGAGGCGGAAAACCGGGTCCGCAGCATTCCTTTTTCAATATGAATGACTGGATAATCTCCGTCCGGTGTAAACAATAGCGGCGGCATTTTCTGTACGGACTCATAATACTCGATATCCTTGGATCCATTCTCCTCATTGGTGCCCAGGATCAACCGCACATTTCCCTGAAGGGGAATCCCCAATTCACGAACCGCCAACATCGCATATAATGCAGCCACAGAAGGTCCTTTATCGTCGATCGCTCCCCGGCCGATCACCTTTCCGTCTGTTACAATGCCTACGTATGGATCAACGCTCCACCCGCTTCCCTCCGGCACAACATCCAGATGACTCAGGATTCCAAGCAGCGGTTCCCCACTTCCCAGATCCACCGTGCCCGCATAATTTTCAAAATTACGTACAGTAAATCCCATCCGTTCCGCTGCGGCCAAAGCGGCTGCCAGCGCTTGAGCCGGCCCGCGGCCAAAAGGATATCCCGGTTCTGCAGGCTGCTGATAGCTGGGAATCCGGATCAGTTCCTGCAGCAATCGAATCATCTCATCTTTTCGGCTGTCTATAAAATCGTGAATCTGTTTGATCATAGCAATGATTCCTTTCTATGTTTTTGATGTTCTTTTCATAGTATACCCGCCAAACACACTCTGTCAAGCAGAGTTTCTAAAATTTCTGTTTTGCGCTGAACCTGCCGGTTTGTCATCTCACCGACAGCCTGTCCATTCTCCGAATACAATAATCACCGGAAGTGTATACACTCCCGGTGATTTAAATCCATATCAATCAAAACGTCCAAAGTTTTTCTACCGCCGCACGGCCGGTTTCTGCTGTTTGGTTCCTGTTACAGGTCATACAGCTCCTCACTTGGCAAAAGGGCAACGCCGTGTGCTTTCAAAGCCTCCATACCGGTCTCAATTTCTTCAATGCGCATAATCAAAAACGCCTCGTTTGTTTTACGGCTGATGAAAGCATACATGTAATCAATACTGATATTGACGTCTGCCATGATTTTGGCAACGCCTGCAAATGTACCGGGAACATCCGACATCCGCACACCGATTACATCTGTAATCTTGGCAGTCAGCCCAGCCTCTTTCAAGACCTGCACAGCCTCCTCCGGGCGATTGACCAGCATCCGAAGAATCCCAAAATCGCTCGTATCCGCAATGGACAGGAACCGTATATCAATGCCAGCGCGGCCCAACACCGCTGTAATATCCGCCAGACGCCCAGCTTTATTTTCTACGAAAACGGAAATCTGCTTGATAATCATCATAATCATAGGCCTCCTTGTAGAATCATTCATCTGTGTCTTTTCAAAGAAAAACGGATGCAGAACATCTGCCTTTATATTTATATTATACCATAAATCAGCAGCTTTTGTCTATAGTTTCCGGTTATCAATCACTCTCTTGGATTTTCCTTCGGTACGTGCGATCGAATTGGGTTCCATCAAACGCACCTTAGCGGAAAGGCCCAGTATATGATGCAGGGCAGCGGCAATTTTTGCTTCTGCAGCCTCCAACCCCTTGACCGCATCGCTGAACATGTCATCCGTCATCTCGACCTGTACTTCCAACCTGTCCAGGTTATTGACCCGATCGACCACAAGCTGGTAGCTGGAGCCGAGTTTCAGGTCAAGCAGAACGCTCTCAATCTGGGAGGGGAATACATTCACGCCGCGGATAATCAACATATCGTCCGTTCGGCCACAAGGTTTGCTCATCCGCACCAGCGTACGGCCGCAGCTGCATTTTTCATGCGTAATCGCAGCCACGTCTCTTGTGCGGTACCGGATGAGCGGCAGAGCCTGCTTGGAAATACAGGTAAATACCAGCTCGCCCTGCTCTCCATCCGGAAGCACCTCTCCGGTTTCCGGATCAATAATTTCCGGGATATAATGGTCCTCATTGACGTGCAGGCCGTTTTTCGCTTCACATTCAAAGGACACGCCCGGCCCCATAATCTCGGACAGGCCGTAGATGTCATAGGCTTTGATATCCAGCAGCTCTTCGATTTTTTCCCGCATTCCATCAGTCCAAGGCTCCCCGCCGAAAATGCCGGCGCGCAGCGGAAGTGTTTTCGGATCAATGCCCATTTTACGGATAGATTCTCCGATATACATAGCATAGGAAGGCGTACAGGCCAGAATATTGGAACCAAAATCCCGTAAAATATCAATCTGGCGTTCTGTGTTTCCGGTCGCTGCCGGGATCACGGTTGCACCGAACTTTTCTCCGCCGTAATGCAGGCCGAGCCCTCCTGTAAACAGCCCGTATCCATAAGACACATGGATAAAATCAGATTTTTTTCCGCCGATTGCCGCAATCATCCTTGCAACGTCGGTTGCCCAGTCATCCAGATCCTTGCTGGTATAACCGACCACCGTCTGCTTCCCGGTTGTCCCGCTGGAAGCGTGGACCCTGGCAAGTTCTTCCCGCGGAACGGCAAAAAGCCCGTACGGATAATTGTCACGAAAATCTTTTTTTGTAGTAAACGGCAGTTTATGCAGATCATCGACCGACCGGATATCGTCTGGCCGAATCCCGTTCTGATCTAACAGGCTGCGGTAAAACGGAACATTTTCGTAACAGCGTCTGACCATATCGTGCAAACGCTCTGCCTGCAATGTTCGCATGGTTTCCCGATCCGCACATTCGATTGCCGGCTCAAAATAATTTCCCACACAGAAACCTCCCTGTTTGTCAAAAAATACTTATATTTCTGTTGCCCCAGGCATTATGCGCCGTAAGCAATATGAAACGCCTTGAGATTCAGGTCCAGAAATTTAGCCGGTACCGTTTCCCGAATAGCCTGTTCCCACTGTTCCTGTGAAAAAGGCAGTGCCTTTGCCAAATGACCGATCAGCGCAACGTTTACCGCCTTGCTGCTGCCGGCTGCGACTGCATCCTGCAGCGCATCAATCGCCAGTACATCAGCGCCGGCTGCCCGCAGCTTGTCGATGATATTTTCCGGATACTGTGCGTTACCCATAATGACCGGCATCGGGTCAATCCTCTGGGTGTTGACGACAAGCTTTCCGCCTTTTTTTAGATAAGACAGATATCTTGCCGCTTCGAGTTCTTCAAAAGCCAAAATATAATCTGCTTCTCCGCGGTTGACAACCGGAGAATACACCTGTTCCCCATACCGGACATACGTCACCACAGAACCTCCGCGCTGACTCATCCCATGTACCTCGCTGACCTTTACGTCATAGCCGTTTTGTATTAAAACATTGCCGAGCAGGCGGCTGGCCAGCAAAGTACCCTGACCGCCGACGCCTACAATCATAATGCTCTTTGTCATTTTCTCCGTTTCCTTTCCAATCAAACTGTTCCTGTACGCCCTTATTCCCCTTTGCAGATCGCGCCAAACTTACACAGGCTCAGGCACTCTCCGCATCCAACGCACTGAATATTGTCAATAGCAGCTTTTCCGTCCCGCATCATAATCGCCGGGCAGCCGATTCTAAAGCATGCCTTACAGGATTTACATTGATCCGCATCAATCGAAAACGGTTTGTTGTGTTTGACGTTTTTCAAAAGTGCACAGGGCCGGCGCGCAATCACAACAGACGGCTCTTCCACAGCGATTTCCTCTTTCAGGACTTCGTAAGTCGCGTCGATATCATAAGGATCAACCACTTTGACCCGATTGATGCCAACAGCTTTTGCAAGCGCTTCCAAATCCACCGCGGCTGTAGGATCTCCTTTAATGGTAAGCCCCGTGGTTGGATTTTGCTGATGTCCGGTCATACCGGTGATGGAGTTATCCAGAATAACCGTTACTGTGTTTGCCTGGTTATAGGCTACATTAATCAGCCCTGTCACACCGGAATGGATAAAGGTAGAATCTCCGATGACAGCAACCGTCGCTTTCCCCTTGTCTTTTCCGACCGCTTTATTATATCCGTGCGCGCCGGAAACGGAAGCGCCCATACAGACTACCGTATCCACAGCGCTTAAAGGAGCTGCAGCGCCCAGAGAATAGCAGCCGATGTCCCCGCTGACATATACGCCCAGCTTTTTAAGCGCATAATACGTGCCGCGATGCGGACATCCGGCGCACATAACCGGCGGCCGTCCCGGTACTTCTTCCGGGAAAGCGAGACATTCTGTCTTTTCGCCCAGGATTTTTTCCCGGACCATTTCCTGGGAAAATTCGCCGCAGAGCGGAAAAACTTCTTTGCCAATCACAGAAATCCCGTGTTTTCTGCAATGCGTTTCAATGATATCATCCAGTTCTTCGACGACATACAGACGATCGACCTTTGCCGCGAATTTCCGGATTAAGTCTACCGGCAGCGGATGTACCATACCGAGTTTCAGACAGCAGGCACGGTCTCCCAGCGCCTCTTTAACATATGTATAGGAAATACCCGAAGTAATCACGCCGATCGCAGGATCCCCCTCCTCGATCCGGTTCAGGGTGGTTTCCTCAGCCAATGCCGTGAATTTCTCCAGCCGTTCTTCCACAACCGGATGGCGTTTGATGGCCATAGCAGGCATCATGACATTTTTCTGAATATCTTTCTGATAAGGGCTAAGCACCGGCTCACAGCGTTCAGAAAGGGTGCAGAAACTTCTGGAATGCGCGACGCGTGTGGACAGACGGAGCAGAACCGGCGTATCAAACTGTTCAGAAAGTTCAAAGGCAAGTTTTGTAAACAGCAGACATTCTTCAGAGGTAGAAGGTTCCAGCATCGGTACTTTAGAGGCTCTGGCATAGTGCCGGCTGTCCTGTTCGTTCTGGGATGAGTGCATACCGGGATCATCCGCCACACCAATCACCAGTCCGCCATGAACCCCGATATAGGAAACGGTGAAGAGCGGATCCGCCGCCACATTCAGACCGACATGCTTCATCGCTGCAAAAGCGCGTTTTCCTGCCATACTGGCACCAATCGCTACTTCGACAGCCACCTTTTCATTGGGAGCCCATTCGCAGTACATCTCATCATAAGTTGCTGCAAATTCCGTAATTTCCGTACTCGGCGTTCCCGGATAACTGGAAACCACCGATACGCCGGCCTCATATAAACCTCTGGCAACAGCCTCATTGCCCAACAGCAGTTTTTGCATTAGAATAAAATCCCCTTTCGATTATCTTTCTATTCTACAAACATCAGTGTTCATTCCGCAGATCCAGAATCCGCTTCGCTTTTCCCTCAAAGCGCTGCAGGGTCTTAGGTTCTACCAGCGTCACCTTGACATCCAGGCGTAAAGTGGAACGCAGCTGGGCGCGAATATCTTCCCGCAGCTGTTCCAGTTCTTTATAACGTTCCAGCAGATCCCCATTAATCAGTTCTACTTTTACTTCGAGATTATCCATAAACTTGGATGAACGGGTGATAATCAGCTGATAGTGCGCGCCGATATTCGGAATCGTCATCAACACGCTCTCAATCTGGGATGGGAATACGTTGACCCCCTTTATGATCAGCATATCATCGGTGCGCCCCATCACTTTTTCCATCCGCGCATGGGTCCGCCCGCACCGGCAGGGCTCATAATGGATCCGGGAAATATCTTTGGTGCGATACCGGATCATCGGAACGCCTTCTTTGGTCAGCGTTGTAATCACCAGCTCGCCTGTCTCCCCCGGTGCCTTAGGTTCCAGCGTATCCGGATCTATGATTTCTGCCAGATAATGATCTTCTGCGATATGTAAACCACAGCGGTATTCACATTCTCCGGCAACTCCCGGCCCCCCTAACTCTGTCAGCCCATAGTTGTCCGTCGCAAACAGATGGAAGTTCTCCTCAATTTTTGTGCGCATTTCCGGCGTGCAGCCTTCGCTGCCAAATAAACCGGTTTTGAGTTTAAAGCCATCCATCCCCTTTTCTCTGGCGACTTCACTCATATAGATCGCATAAGAAGGCGTAGATACCAGTCCAGTAACGCCGAAATCTTGGAGCATCATCAGCTGGCGCTCTGTGTTTCCGGAAGAAGCCGGCACAACGGTAGCGCCGATCTTTTCCAGCCCGTAATGCAGACCGAGGGCACCGGTAAACATACCGTACCCAAAGGAAATCTGGACGATATCCTCATCGGTAATCCCTGCTGCGGTACAGACACGGGCCACACAATCAGCCCAGTTATTCAAATCATTTCTGGTGTATCCGCCAACAATCGGCTTTCCAGTTGTACCGCTGGAAGCATGAAGACGAACGATCTCCCGCATCGGCACTGCAAAAAATCCGTATGGATAATGATCCCGCAGATCCGTTTTGGTGGTCATCGGCAGGTATTTGACATCAGAAAGCGTCTTGATCTTTTCTGCCGTAACGCCCAGTTCCTCTAATTTTTTATGATAAAACGGCACTCTTTTATCTGCATAATCGACAATAAAGCGCAGGCGTTCCAGCTGCAGCGCCTCAATGTCTTTTCGACTCATGGTTTCCAGATCCTTCTGCCACATCATGATTGATCGTCCCTTTCTATCCAGTGCTGTCGGCACACCGCTGGATATATCAATAAAATCTTCAGAAAACGTAAAAAAATTTTGCCGGTTTAACGCGGCAAACAGATATATTGTTATATTACTATATTTTTGGAATAAAAGCAAGTTCTTTTCTTTAAAATATGTCTTAAAAGATTCCCCTTTGTCTTTTCCTGTATTTTTCCGTATGTTTCACCCGCCTTCCTGCTGGAAACCGTTGCGTCCCGATGTGCCTGTTCAAGCTGCGTGTTGATGGAAAAACTTCGGTCATCCTCATCAGCAGGCTTTGTTGCAGATCATATACTCATATGATATAATAAATTGAAAAATGTCGTTTGGGGGCGATCTTGTGTTTGAGTTTATTCTCATGATTCTCTTAGGACTGTTGCTGACGATGCTTGGAATATCAAATATTCGGGGCAATATTTCCAGCATTCACTGGTATAATCGAAAAAGAGTGACAAAGGAAAATCAGGGTGCCTATGGCAAATGGATAGGAACAGGAACGGTACTGATCGGCGGCAGTCTTGTGATAACTGGGGTCCTAGAGTTATTGAACGAAAAAGAATATTGGTTTTTGATTCTTCTGATAGGAATTGTCATCGGACTAAGTTTAATGATCTATGCACAATTTAAGTATAATAAAGGAATTTTTTAATCCGGCATGATTAGACCGTCTCCATTTCTGAAGTGACCGCAGTCCAAAAAATTCTCTGTTCTCCCCTTTAGTTTTTGTGTTATGGTGGTCCAATTTTTGAGCCATTCGTCCAAACAGATCAGAAAGAGGGATCCGCCTGACAACCGGTGAATCCCCGATAAACCGGATTTATTTTGTGATTTCCTTGCCGCAATAAGAACAGTATTTTCCCTTTGACAATCGCAATTTACCGCAATGCGGACACTTGTCATGAAACGCCTTATAAACGACACATACAAATATCATGAATAGACAGACAAGCCCAATGTAAGCACCTGCTGTAATATCATAATTGCCATCTAATAGTTTTAATCCGACAATCCCCCAATCAATGACAAAAGTAATTATTGCAATAACATATATCCAAGAGATCATCTTTTTCATTGAACCACACCTCACAAACTGGCATTTGTCACTTTCATGATATCATATCATTAAACTGCTTTCAATAAAAATGATTGATGGCCCTCAACAACACGAGTGGTAAAAGGAATTCTCCGTTCCGCTTCTTGCAAAGATATGAAAAAAGGAGTATAATGAAAAAATTACAAGATGAAGAGGGACGCTATGCAAAACAGGGAGCTTGAAGAACTCAGCGGCAGTGTCGAAGAGATTATTTTTCAGAATACGGACAACGGCTTTACTGTATTGGAATTGAATATTGGCGAGGAACTGATCACTGTTGTCGGCGAGCTCCTGGGGGTCAGTGAAGGAGAAGAACTGAATCTGGTTGGAAGATTTACCACACATCCGACCTATGGGAGCCAGTTTAAGGTGGAGGCCTATGAACGGAGCATGCCTGCGACTGCCAGTGCGATCCGGAAATATCTGGCCTCCGGTGTGATTAAAGGCATCGGCCCTGCCCTGGCACAAAAAATCGTCGACCGTTTTGGCGACGAAACATTGGAAATTATGGAATCCCAGCCCTTGCGTCTGGCAGAGGTCAAAGGCATTACGCTCCAAAAGGCGGAAAAACTTTCGGAAGAACTGCGGCAGATTTTTGGTGTCCGCGCAGTGATGCTGTTTTTGGGGAAATACGGCCTGCAGCCGGGACAAAGTGTCAGCGCGTGGAAAAAATGGGGTAGTCTGACCATGGAGATTCTGCAAAACAACCCGTTTTTGCTCTGCAGTGAAGATATCGGCGTTCGTTTTGAAGATGCGGATCAGATTGCAGAAGAGATGGGATTTCCGCCGGAATATCCGGAGAGAATCAAATGCGGGATGCTTTGGGTGCTGCGGTATAATGAAAACAATGGGTATACCATGTTGCCCAAAGATCAGCTGCTCTCTCTCTCCGGCCGTTTATTGGGACTGGACGATTCTGTCGTGGAAAACACATTGGCTGAACTGTTGGAAAGCCATCAGTTGTATGGGGTACAATGGAATAAAGAATATATCTACCGCCCGGAGTACTTTTTTGCAGAAACCGGATCCGCTGCCCGGATTGCACTCATGCTGAAAGAAGGTCCTTCGGCAGATCTGGATCCGGAAGAAACAGAAAGGCTGATTGCCGGGGAAGAAAAGCGCAGTGGAATAGCTTATGAGCATCTCCAGCGCAAAGCGATTGCCCAAGCCCTTTCCAACCGGATTTTTATTTTAACCGGCGGACCTGGCACCGGTAAAACCACAACGTTAAACGCCATTGTGTCCATTTTGGAACAGCAGGGACTCCAGGTTACCATTGCCGCGCCCACCGGCCGCGCGGCCAAACGGATTGCTGAACTGACGGGCCATGATGCCAAAACCATCCACCGGATGTTGGGCGTTCAAATCGGAAAAAACAGCGGTCATGGATTTATTCATAATGAAGCCAATCCGTTAAAAAGCGATGTGATTGTCATTGACGAAATGTCCATGGTCGATACCCTGTTGTTTGACGCGCTGTTAAAAGCGGCCAAAAAAGGGTGCCGACTGATTCTGGTCGGCGATTCTGACCAGCTGCCTTCTGTTGGGGCCGGCAATGTACTGAAAGATTTAATTGACAGCGATTGCATCCCGGTTGTCGAACTGCGGGAAATTTTTCGGCAGGCCGCGCAAAGCCTGATTATCACCAACGCACATGCGATTGTTTCCGGAGAAATTCCCTGTCTGGACGATAAAACCAACGACTTTTTCTTCATGCCCCGTACCAGTACCGAAGCTGCCGGGCAAACAGTTGTCGATCTCTGTACTGAGCGCCTGCCCGCCAGCTATGGATATTCTCCGTTGGAGGATATCCAGGTTCTCTGCCCGACCCGTAAAGGAGAAATGGGGACGGTAGAATTAAACCGCCGTCTACAGGCCAAGTTCAATCCAAAATCACCGGAAAAAGCGGAATTTTCATTTGGGGCCTATACGTTCCGGGTAGGAGATAAAGTCATGCAGGTCCGGAACAATTACGACATTGAATGGAATAAAGACGAGGAAACCGGCACAGGAATCTACAATGGAGACATTGGAATTATTCGGATGATTGACCGGAATGCAGGCGTCATGGCGATTGATTTTGATAAACGGATCGCCTATTACACATTTGACCTGGCCAAAGAACTGGACCTGGCCTACGCGGTCACGGTGCACAAAAGCCAGGGAAATGAATTTAATGCGGTGATCCTGCCGCTGATGGGCGGATATGAAAAATTATATTACCGGAATCTGCTGTATACAGCCGTAACCCGCGCCAGGAAGATTCTCATTATTGTCGGCAGCAGATATTGGGTGGAATATATGGTACATAACAACAAAAAGCTGCTTCGCTATACAGGGCTCAAAAATTTTATCCGACAGATGGTTCTTGGGGAGGGAGAAAAATGATATGGCGCCGGTTGCTGCAGGCCATTTATCCCCAGCACTGTCCTTTTTGCGGTGTCATTATTCCACGCGCTCAGATCACCTGCCAAACATGTGCTGACTCCCTTCCTTACGTAGATGCCAGGCTTTGTCCGGTCTGCTCTAAACGCCCTTGTATCTGTCAGGAACACCATTTTTGTCTGGATGGAACCGCACCGGTTTTCTTTTATACCGGCAGCGTATGCCGGGCCATCCTCCATTTTAAAAAACACGGCAAACGATATTATGCGGATGTCTTCGCAGCATATATGGCAAAAGCCGTGGCAGAAAAATTTTCGGGCCTGCAGTTTGATCTGCTGATTCCTGTTCCCATGCATCCGGCGGACCGGTTTCTTCGCGGATATGCGCATATGGATGCGCTGGCCAAATCCTTATCCAGCCGCACCGGTATTGCTCTATCCAACCATACGGTCCGTAAGATTAAGCGGACAAAGAAACAACAAAGCTTATCGGCGCATGAAAGGTTCTATAATTTACAACAGGCATTTCAATGCAGTAAACCCCAACGAATTAAGGGAAAAACCATTCTGGTATGCGACGACGTGCTGACCACAGGCGCAACCGTCAATGAATTGGCGCGGTTGCTTAAACAGTCCGGTGCAGCCGGCGTTTATGTTGTGGTATTGGCCACAACACAGCACCCCTCTTATCCAAAACGGGTGGTCTCATCTGCTGGAAAAAGAGGAGAGAATGGGCAATTTTAAATGGTAATAAAATATTTATTTGGATTTTTTTTACATTTAGTCTTGTGATATTAGTAAAAATATGGTATATTAGAAAAAACAGGCAGGAAAAACGTATGAATACAGGAGGATATAAAGACATATGGCAGGATTGGATATCGGACTGGATTTAGGGACTACGTCCATTATGATTTATATGAGCAATAAAGGGGTCGTACTGGAAGAGCCGTCTGTTGTTGCGATTAATAAACGCACCAACGCAGTTTTGGCAGTCGGCACAGAAGCCTATCGCATGTTGGGACGTACACCGGATTATATTATGGCGGAAGCGCCTTTAAAAAACGGGGTCATCTCCGATCACCATTTAACCGGGCTGATGATCCGTGAGTTTCTGCGGCGGGTTTCAGCAAATCTGATGATTAAGCCGCGCGTCGCAATTTGTATTCCTTCCAGTATTACGGATATTGAATCCCGCGCTGTCATTGACGTCGCTGTCAATTCTGGTGCACGGCGGGTCTATCTGATCGAAGAACCGATTGCCGCTGCAATTGGTGCGGGCATTGATATTACCGCGCCCAACGGTCATCTGATTGTCGATATCGGCGGTGGAACCACCGATATCGCCGTGATCTCGCTCAATGGAATCGTGACAAAGGACTCGATCAAAATTGCCGGAAATTGCATGAATGAAGCGATTGTCAAATATATGTCTACAGCCCACAAATTATTGGTAGGTGAAAAAACAGCAGAACAGGTAAAAATCCAGATTGGCACCGTATTCTCGCCTTCCGCGGACAAACGAGTCACCGTCAAGGGTCGTAATCTGATGACCGGCCTTCCGGAATTTATCGAAGTGACCCAGGAAGAGCTGTATCCGGTGTTGCTGTCCTTTGCCATGCAGATTGTGCATGCGGTTCGCGCAGTGTTGGAAAAAACACCGCCGGAACTGGTGGGAGATATTTATTCCAACGGATTGCTGTTAACCGGCGGCGGTTCTCTGCTGAACGGACTGGATTCGCTCTTGGCGGCAGAAACCG
This sequence comes from Candidatus Falkowella caecavicola, assembly GCA_904420125.1. GTDB lineage: Bacteria > Bacillota > Clostridia > Oscillospirales > Ruminococcaceae > Falkowella > Falkowella caecavicola. The sequence continues at coordinate 59,196 of CAJFUK010000031.1, forward strand.
GCGTACATGTACGCCATGCGGAAAACCCGCTGCACTGCGTTGCCATTGGTACAGGGCGGGTCTTTGAACATCTGCATGAAATCAGAGATGGATTTTCAAACGCCGCAACTTATAAACATTAATTTTTTAACTGTCAAAGGCCGCTGATCTGTTTCCGAATCCATCTGTTCATATCATTTGATTAATCTTTTCCCTGTAAAATCGGCTCCAGAAATGCTGTAAGCATTTCTGCGGCCTGCATCTGTTCGGCTGCATTGGGATGCCAGTGACCGCCGCCCCGGCTCTCTGGAAGCACCAGAGTGTAATATCCCGCTTCTTCACCGCCCAGTTCCGCAAACACAGACTCTACCTCGGCGATAAAGTTTGTGCCCATCATCCCTGAGACCCAAACAATGGCCGCATCCGGATTCTTTTCACGGATTAAAGCTACATATGATGCCGCCGCCGTACGGAAGTCCTCTGCCGACACCTGGTTGACCTGGTCATTGGTCCCTAAATTCACAACAACAACATCAGCCTGACGTTCAAATCCCCATTCTTCCTGATTATTCCGATAATAGCTGGTATAGGGATAGAGCATAGGCGAGCTAGGATCACCGGTCGCTACACTGATTCCGCTGATTGCCAGAATCGAATAATCCGCGCCGAGTTTTTCTGCTGTGAGATAAGCATATGCCTGCGTACCGTCTTCCCATAAGGTAGTCCCTTCATCGTTGTTGCCCGTTACCTGTACGTTAAGCAAATCGCCGTAGCCGGCAGTAATGGAATCTCCCAAAAACTCAATATAATACCGGTTATTTTTGGGACGGAAGAGCAGCTTTCCGTTGAGATCGAGGGATACAAAAGTCATTGGCTGGAACATCCCTTCACTCTGCCGCAGCACCTTAATGGTATGCCGGCCGGCCGGAAGATCTTCGGCAAGCACCAATTCATTTAAAATGTCACTGCCGTCTGCCAGCAACCGCTTTTCCGAACGCACGCCATCGATCCAAACCGTCAGATAGATATCACCCCGATTGGGCACCATAGCCTTCAGGACAATATCTCCCTTACAGTCTGCGATAAACTCAATGCCAGCCGCTGTCCAGTCTACACAGAGGCCATAGATCTCATCCGATACCGTGCGTCCCTGTACCTTACAGTACGGACCAAGGTCCAGAAACGAATGGGTAGCAGGCGCATAAAATGCCTCATCATCCGCAAAACGGTCTGTTTTATTTCCCGCTATCTGTCCTAACGGTTGTGCTGATAACGTGCTGGTACAGCCCATCAGCCCAGCCGAGAGCAGAATACCTGCTGATATCAGGCAGGAAATCCTCTTTTTCATGAATATACCCTCCTCGTTCTTGTTATTCATCCGGCCCCGCCAGGGAATACTCTGTCAGACTGCCTGATGCAGATTATCCCCTCTCCCTTCTGCTTTCAACCAGCAGAAGAAATTCATACAGCGGTTTTAACAGCAGAAAGTCTTCTGCAAGTTTGGCGGCCAGTTGGTCTGAAAACAACAGCCCAAAATCCTGGCTGTCCCGATTAAACCCAATATTTTTCCGATCCAGCCATTGACGGATATTTTCCGGGTATTCCGGATAGCGGCTCCTCTTATAACAATCCCCATCCAGCTCAAATACAGACTGTCTTTCATATGCCCGCAGTGCCTCCTGAAAAGGAGGTTCTTTTCGTAGAATCATTTCTCTGAGACAGGCCATGGTATCAGCAGAAGCCTGGTAATATCCACATCCATAACTGAATCCCTGCTGAGAAAAGTCAAAATAAAAGCCCGGAAGGCCCTCATATAATTTTTTGTCCCGTATAAAAATCAGCCACATATTATCCCGATACAGCGACTTATCTTTGGAATAACGGGTGTCCCGATAAATTCTGGAGATTGAGCGGGTCACCTTGGGCTCAATGATCAATTTCGGATCAATCTGCTGCATCACCGGCTGCAGTGCGCATACCAAATCCTCCAGCGGATGAAGAACCAGTTCCTCATAGGCCGTTTTGTGCGCATGAAACCATTCCTTGCTGTTCTGTAGTCTGTTTTCAAACAAAAAATCCAGGGTTTGGGGCGTAATTGCCATATCCATAGTCCTTTCTGCCATTTGATGATCAAATTATAGCACACAAGAAGCAACAATGGAATAGCTCATTTGTATAAATATGCAGGCCAGTACGAATAATAACTGAGAAATCATTGAAAGGAGTGTCATAGGATGGCGAACCTGACTACAAAAGAATTATCGGCAATTGATGACCAGCTTTCCCTGGAAGAAACCATGATCAAAAAGTATAAAATGTTTTCTCAGTCCTGTACCGATCCCCAGTTGAAGACCAAATGCGAGCAGATTGCTGCAAAACATCAGGAACATTATACCCGTCTTTTAAATCAGTTGAATTAGGAGGGATCCAAATGCAGATTCAAACCGGTAATCAGCAGTTTGATGATAAGGCCATGATGCAGGACGCATTGATGTCTCAGAAATTTTTGACAGACGATTACAATACCTACGCCAATGAGTGTGCGTCTCCGCAGGTCAAGGAACAATTTATGAGCATTTTAAATGAAGAGCATCAGATCCAGGCAGAGATCTTTCAGGAAATGCAAAAACGCGGATGGTATCCGGTTAAACCGGCGGACCAGCTTCAAATTGACCAGACTAAAAATAAATATATCAATCAGAATCCAAGCTATTAACCCGTACACAAACACATCCTGCCATACCAATAAAACCTTGTCGTCATGCTGAAATGCAGAGGTAAAAACCAAAAGTTCAATCCATCAGACTGTCGAAAAAGTATGAATAAGAGTGAAAGCAGTCACGCAGATGGACATGTGCTGCCTGCGTGACTGCTAAAAAGAAAACCAGCGGCAAACGTTGCACCGCTGGTTTTTTGCTTGAAAAAAGGGGCGTTGGAGGAAAAATGCAGAACAGGGGTTGACCGCAGTCATTGCGTTTTTCCTCCGGGAGAGTTGTCAACATGCCGTTCATACCGTTCATACCGATGCACTTGGGTACTACTCATTGGAGAATAATCTCCTGAACAATTCTTTTCTATTGTTAATAAACATCTCAGTGACCTGGTAACTGTCTGTTTCTTCATACTCACACGCATGTATGAAGCCATGATCAAAAGTGAAAATTTCCGCTTCCGGGATTCCCAATAGAATGGGAGAATGTGTGGCTATGATAAATTGAGAACCTTTCTTTGCATACTCGTATATTTCCATCAAAAGCGTTAATTGCCTTTGACAGGACAGGGCTGCTTCCGGCTCGTCAAATAAATATATACCGTTCGGTTTCAAGTGGTTTTGCGCGATAGATAGAAAACTTTCACCATGTGATTTTTCATGATATTTATTGGACGGATGGTTGATATCCGCATATTCTTCCTCTTTTGTAGCGACATTATAAAAACTTTCCGCTCGAAGGAAATATCCCCAGTCTGCTTTGCGATAGCCTTTGGATAGGATGATGAATTGATATAAATCCGAATGTGAATCATACGTTGAAAAATGATAATTTTTAGTCCCACCTTCTGGATTGAACCCGTATGATATGGCTATTGCTTCCAGTAAAGTGGATTTTCCACTCCCATTGTCTCCTACAAAAAAAGTAATCGGTTTGGAAAACTCCAGCTTCTCTAATCCTTGGATTGCTTCAATCTTCCACAAATAACTATCTGGATCTATTTTGTTCCAATCAACCGATATACTTTGAATAAAGAGGTTGTTCACATTCGTCACGCTCCCATTTTCTTGGTGAGACCCATACCGGATTTCTTTAAACGTTTTTCTGTATCCCATCTTGAGATTTAATATTTTACCATAAAATCACTCATGACCGCAATGAAATTAAAAAGGGCCGTTTTAAGCCTGGCCCTGCTTTACATATATACCCTTTCTCCTCAATACCACTTTCACCACATCGAATACTTTACGGCGTTCCTTCAGATAAGCCTCCCGTCCAGCCTTTGTCTTGTAATTGTGCCAGAATGCTTTCTTTTTCTTTACTATATTCCTTTTCTCCTGTTAATCTGTCTGCTTCTATCTGATCCGACAGATAGAAGCAGACACCATAATATGAGCCCACCAAAGGAGCAGACATACCGTCCACTCCTTTGGTGGGATTTAATTTTCCAAAAAGTTCACCTGTTACAAGTGATAAAGATGCGGTTAATGTGATCAGACCCATATACTCCATACAGACCCTCTATACTTATACTCATCCGGTCAGTCCCCTACTGACCTATCTTCCTCCATTGATGTACCATTTCCCCGCTGGTATTGATATACCCGCAGATCGTCGATCCTTCTTCTTCTATTTCCACGCTTGCCAGTCCATCATAAAATGTGTCTGCCGCTGTAAACTGTGCTGGGATCACCCATTCCCCTTTGCTGTTCATATAGCCGCTTAAACCATGGACGTCATGTACCGCTATCAGCCCATCACTGAAGCTCGTGGAAGGATAACTGCCCTGTTCCAGCACGGCCGTGGTCTTTCCTTCTGCATCGATGAACGACCACACCCCGTTACTTTTTACCACCGCATACCCTTCAGAATAATCCCCCGCCGAATCATATTGCGGTTCTATCAGCCAGTCCCCCTTCACATCCATGTATCCGTACTTTTCTTTGTCCAGCACCACGGCTGCTCCTTCATGAAACCGGGAGACATACTCATATTTGGCAGGAATCACGGTTTGCCCTTTCCGGTTGATAAATCCATATTTCCTGTTGATCGTTGTCGCCGCGTTGATATATACCTTTCCATAGTCAAATATAGCCTGATTAATCAGGTTATATTCCCTTGGCTCGGTATAGATCGCCATGCCGCTGGAAAAGTCATAACTGTCCATATATGTGTATGCAGGAGGATAGATACTAAACTGTGGCTCAATCACCCATTCTCCCTCTGCATCAATATATCCATATTTACCTGTGTTCGGATC
>CAJFUK010000032.1 GCA_904420125.1 Candidatus Falkowella caecavicola
CTTTTGCAGTTGTAACCTATGAGTATACACTGCGAAACTTATTGAGACTTCTGCATTTTACGAGCAAGGCTTATAATACAGGTAGATCAAGAAGTCCAGTCACCTATTTGTACAGATACTGATCACACGCTGAAGGAAAGGAATCCCGCCATATGGTCGCACCAAAACCGGAAAACAGGTACACAAAACACATTTGTGCTTTCCGTTAAGCCCAGTGTTTTCAAGGGCTGTCGGGGACGGGCTATATTTTACTACCCCATCTGGTGGGGAATTGCCGCATGGCCGGTAGACGGTTTTATTGCAGCCAATGATTTCACAGGCAAAACAGTCATTCCGTTCTGTACCTCAGCAAGCTCTGGCCTGGGTGAAAGCGGTGAACTGCTGGCAGAGCAGGCCGGAACTGGAGAATGGCTGGAGGGTAGAAGATTTTCATCCAGCGTCTCCCAGGATACCATACAGGAATGGATTGACAGTCTAAACCTGTAAATACAATGAAGAATAGAGGTAATCCCAATGAAAAGACTTCTTATAACTATATTTGCGCTTACACTGCTATACTGCCTTGCCGCTTGCGGTGACCAAAATACGGAATCCTCCCTTGCATCCGTATCTTCTGTATCCAGTACGGCTTTCGAGCAGGAAAGCTCCGAGGCCGGGACATCACTGGCATCGGACAGTGAAGCATCTGCCCAAGGCGGCGATTCTAATATCCTGATCGCCTATTTCACCATGCCGGAAGATGTGGATACCAGTAATGTAGATAGCATTGCCGGGACCAGCATTGTAGTGAATGACGGCGAGGTCATGGGCAATGTGGAATATATGGCCAGCATCATTCAGGCAGCTGTGGGCGGCGATCTGTTCCAGATTGAAACCGTAGAGCAATATCCTTTGGATCACGACGCTTTGGTCGATCAGGCAGCCAATGAACAGGATGAAAATGCCCGTCCAAAGCTTTCCACCCATATTGAAAATCCCGACCAGTACGATACGATCATTCTGGGATATCCCAACTGGTGGGGGGATATGCCGCAGGCGCTTTATACCTTCCTGGAAGAATATGATTTCTCCGGCAAAACCATCATCCCCTTCTGTCCTCATGGCGGCAGCGGTTTTTCCCGCACGGAAAGCACCATAGCGGAGCTCCAACCGGATGCCACGGTGCGTACAGACGGACTGACGATTTCTCGGAATGATGTCGCCGGAAGTGCGGAGGCAGTGACAGAATGGGCAAAAGGCCTTGGGCTGTAAATCCACCCTCTTCTGAAAGGAGGCTTCAGCTATGAAAAAAGTTTTTACCATTTTATGGTTGCTGATATTTATATTTTGTCTGGCCGCTTGCAACAATACGGGGAAATCGCCTTCTTCGTTGACGGCGGATGATACCGGCCATGAGGAAAATGAAATGCAGGACCAAACAGATACCAATATCCTGATTGCCTATGATACTGGTGGCGAAACCGGCGATACCGTGGAAGATACGGCTATTCTGCTGCAAGAGACCATAGGCGGCCGTCTGTTTTCCATTGAAGAAGATACTGATGATCATTTTTCCTCCTATGAATTTGTCCTGTTAGGCTTTGCCGGAGAAAACAACACCTTGCCAGAGCCGGTTGACAGCTTTTTGCATGACTACGATTTTGGAGCAAAAACCATATTCCCCTTTGTCGTGGGCGAAAACAATGATTCTGCTTCCATTTTATCAGTTATTTCTGCGTTACAGCCCGGTGCATTGTTGGGAGACAACGCTTTGCTTTTTTCCGGCATTGCAGAGGAGCATGAACAGGAAATCATCCAGTGGGGCCAGAAACTACCGCTTTCAAATGAAGCCCTAAAACCTGCCAACAGTGATGGCAATACAGTTGCCACGGCATCCGTCACACCCCAGGCACAACAAGTATTGTATTTGTGGGAAGAAGGGAATGTTCCTGCTACGACAGAGTATACCGTCAACAACGGAGGATATTCTGACGACCCGGATTTTCGGCCCTATATCACCAGTTTCCCCGTACCGGAAGGAACTCCTGTCAAGGGAGCCGTACTGATCTGTCCTGGCGGCGCCTTTCAGTTTCGCAGTGATCAGCCGGAAGGAATCGACGTAGCCGAAGCCCTGAGCAAGCTGGGCTATCAAAGTTTTGTCGTGGATTACCGCCTGCGTCCTTATACGCAGCAGGAGGGCGCGCTGGATTTAGCCCGTGCCGTACGGTTTGTTCGCGCCCATGCAGAAGAATACGGCATCGACGAAAACGATATTGCGGTGATGGGATTTTCGGCAGGCGGTATTTTAAGTGGAGAAATGCTGTTAAACTATGATGGACAGATAAACGGCACAGCGCTGGATCCAGATTATGTACCGGATGCACTGGATGAAATCACTGCGGATGCCGCTGCCTGCGGGATGATTTACTCTTTCTACGGCCGTCTGAGCGTAGGTACTACCGATGTGGAATTGCTGCGTTCCGGCAATCTGCCTCCCACCTTCTATTGCTATGGCACCCGTGATCCGTTCTATAATCAGTTCCTGGCAAACGCAGATGCAGCCGAGGAAGCAGGGGTGAGCGTAGAACGATTACAGCTGGATGATATGCCCCATGGCTTCGGTGCCCAGGGCGATTGGATTCCAACATACAGCGAGTGGCTCGAAAGTATATTTATAGACAATGTGTAGTCATATTTTACAATGATAGAAGGAGTTTTAGGATGAAAAAAATCACAACCGGCAGAGATACCATGAATGATTTTGCGCCAAAGTTTGCGCAGCCGAACGACAATGTTCTGTTCGGGGAGGCCTGGAGCCGCGCGGATAAGCTGTCGGCAGGCGACCGCGGCCCGATTACCCTTTCTGTGTTGATCGGCAGCGGGATTTGGGACAGGCCTTTTGTCAACCATATCCGCATGGGTAAGGAGCACGGGATTACGGAAGCTGAAATATCAGAAGCTCTTACTCTTATTCTTGCACAGCTTGCTTTTTATGCAGGCTGTGCAAAAGCCTGGGCAGCCCTCCGAATCGCGAAAGAGGTGTGCCATGCGTAAACCTTATGTGATCTGCCATATGCTGACCTCTTTAGACGGGAAAATTGACGGAACTTATATGGGTACGGCGGCGTGTGCGCCCGCTCTTAGCGCATATGGAGAGATTCGGAACTTTTTTCATTGCAGGGCCACACTCTACGGTACCACCACCATGGCCGGCAGCTATTCCGACGGATTAGCGGGGACTCTGCCGGCCAGTGACAAAATATATCCCAAAGAAGATTATGTTGCTGTTTCCGATGCAGAAAATTATATCATTTCAGTAGACCCGCAAGGTGTTCTTGGCTTTCGCGCTGATTATATTGAAAAAAAGAACCGCCCGAAAGCCCATGTGGTTGAAGTATTGACAGAAGCTGTTACAAACGACTATCTCGCCTATCTGCGCAGGCTTCATATATCATACATTTTTGCCGGAAAAGAACGGCTCGACTGCCCGCTTGCATTAGATAAACTGGACAGGCTGTTTTCCATAGACCGGCTGATGATTGCAGGCGGCGGCCTGATGAACTGGTCGTTTGCACAGGAAAACCTGATCGACGAACTGAGCCTTGTCATTGCGCCGGTAGCCGATGGAAGCACTTCGGCAGTTTCCATATTTGAAAAGGCAGATTTTCTTCCATCCAGGGAACCCGCCGTATTTAAACTGAAAGAAGTGAAAACACTACAGGGGGATGTTCTCTGGCTGCGTTATATAACAGAATAATTTTCAAGCAGCACGGCCTTCATATCGGACCGTGCTGTTCATTGACCATATACCTTGGGGTTTGAACTGATGAACTATCAGAGACTTCTGTTTTCCAGGCATCGTGCTATAATAAAATAGCAGAAAAGTAAAGAAGGAAGGGGTCTACTGTGAAAGCATTGCTTGTCAATGGAAGTCCAAGAACAAAAGGATGTACCTACACTGCTCTGATGGAGCTGAAAAAATCTTTGGAATCTGAAGGCATCCAGGTTGAAATCATCCATATAGGAAATAAAGACATTCGCGGCTGTATTGCCTGCCGGAAATGTCACAGTACGGGTAGCGGCAAATGTGTCTTTGACGATATTGTCAATGAAGTCGCACCCAAGTTGGCTGAGGCAGATGCGTTCGTTATTGGCTCCCCGGTGTACTTTGCCTCCCCTGCCGGCGGCGCAGTTTCCTTTATGGATCGGCTGTTCTTCAGTACAATCAATATTGATAAAACCATGAAGGTCGGAGCAGCAGTGGTTTCCTGCCGCCGCGGCGGCAACACGGCAACCTTTGATATGTTGAATAAATATTTTACCATAAGCGGAATGCCTATCGCCAGCAGCCAGTATTGGAACATGGTTTACGGCAGCTCACCGGAGGAAGTGCTGGAGGATAAAGAGGGGTTGCAAACGATGCGCACTCTTGGCCGGAACATGGCCTTTCTGATGAAGAGCATTCAGATGGGAAAAGAAAAAATAGGATTGCCAGAAAAAGAACCAGCCATTTTTACAAACTTTCATCGTTAAGAACCGGATATGCCAGGCGAGAATATTGGAAAACAGGTTGAAAGCGTCTGCGATAGGGCTTGGCCGGATCATATTGTCTGATCCCCGGTCCGTTGCCGATCAGAAAGAAGTGGCCGATCTCTTCCAGCGGGCGGCCAATCCTGACACACTTTTGGGATGCCGCGGAAGTCTTTAGGATGGGGCACTGCTCTTTGATCAGCTTATCCTGCAAAAGGTTTCTGTTCTCTAAGGCCGGTCCTTTCAATGCAGATGGATCTTTCTGCTGCCTTTGGCAGTATAAAATCAAACCGAAAAGGAGAAATCGATATGAGAAAAAATTTTGGAGCAAAAACATGGATGTACCCGCTGCCCGTCCTGATTGTGGGCAGCTATGATGAAAACGGAAAGGCCGACGCGATGAACGCCGCATGGGGAGGAATCTATGATACAAACCATGTGATGCTCTGTTTAAGCGAAGGCCATAAGACAACAAAGAATATCAAGGTCAGGAAGGCGTTTACTGTCAGCTTTGCAGATGCAGCACATGTGGCAGCCTGTGACTATGTGGGGATTGTGTCCGGTAACAATACACAGGATAAAATGGAAAAGGCGGGTTTTACCAGCCAAAAGAGCGCCTTTGTGGATGCACCAGTGATCAGTGAGCTTCCCATGACGCTGGAGTGCCGTCTTGTCAAAGTAAATGAGGATGGCAATATTATTGGCGAAATTGTCAATGTCAGCGCAGAGGAAAGTATTCTCGGCGAGGATGGGCTGATTGACGCCGGCAAGCTGCGTGCCATTTCGTTTGATCCTGTGCATAACGATTATTTGGTGCTTGGCGAAAAGGTAGGAAATGCCTTCCAGGACGGTAATGCGCTGAAATAATCATCCCCTGAAAAAGGCCGGGACAATGTCGCGGCCCCTTTGATGAACATGGGAACGATATCCCTTTGTTCGGTAACATAAAGATAACCAAAAACAAACCAAACTGGAGGATGTAAGTATGGAATATGTAACCTTAAATAATGGAATCAAGATGCCGGTATTGGGCTACGGCGTGTACCAGGTATCAAACGAAGAATGTGAACGCTGCGTGCTGGATGCTATCGATGTGGGCTATCGCGCCATCGACACTGCACAGGCTTACGGAAATGAAGAAGCCGTAGGAAACGCCATAACGAAATGCGGCATTTCCCGCGACAAGTTATTTATTACGACAAAGGTATGGATCAGCAACAGTGGTTATGAAAAGGCAAAGGCATCGCTGCTGGAATCTCTGCATAAGCTCCAGACAGAGTATATTGACCTGGTCCTGATTCATCAGCCCTTTGGCGATTACTACGGCACATACCGGGCTATGGAAGAAGCTTATAAGGAAGGTTGGATTCGCGCCATTGGGGTTTCCAACTTCTATCCCGACCGTTTGATCGACCTGTGCAATTTTGTAGAGGTCAAGCCTGCGGTCAATCAGGTGGAAACCCATGTGTTCCAACAGCAAAAGGAAGCCCATGAATATATGGTAAAATACGGTGTGCAGCACCAATCATGGGGGCCGTTCGCAGAGGGCCGCAACAACTTCTTCACCAATCCGGTTCTGATGGAGATCGGCAAAAAACACAATAAAAGTGCAGCGCAGGTGGCTCTCCGTTTCCTGATTCAGAATGATGTTGTGGTAATCCCGAAGTCTACACACAAAGAGAGAATGACGCAGAATATCGATGTGTTTGATTTCACTTTAGACCAAAAAGATATGGCCGCCATACAGGCATTGGATGAAAAAGAGAGCCTGTTCTTTTCCCACTACGACCCGGCCACAGTAGAAATGCTCACAAGCCTGCACCGGTAAGGCACAAAAACGACATCAACCGGTTCTGCAGCAGTAGACTTTGCACCATGGCAGGAAAGATTCTCCCCCTCCCTTATACCGGTAAAGTTTGATGGAGGAAGGCCGGTTACGATCGACCTGTATTTTACCGCTCCATATCTGACAAGAAGAAAACGAAGATAAAACGTAAAAAAGCAGGGTTCCCTGTCTGAAAAATCAGGCAGGGAACCCTGCTTTTTACAAAACATCATTCCATTTTACAGAAATCGACTGACGGAAAACGGGGGTTTACTTTGACCTTCATACATTCCGCTGAATACTGAAATCCTGAAAAACTGAAAAATGAAGATGAGATTTTCAATGCCTTTGCATTAAACGCGGCATTCAATTTTAGATAATTGCCAGCAGCACAAAATTCAAAATAAACAAAGCCGTGGCAATCCAAAGGATTGGATGGATCTCTTTGATCTGTTTTTTGCAAATCTTAGAAATGCAGTAGAAAATAAATCCTGCCGCGATACCATAGGAAATGCTGTAACAGAGTGCCATGAAAACACCGGCAAAGAACGCAGGTACTGCCTCATCGAAATCATCCCACTGAATTTCCTTGAAAGAGGACATCATCATGATGCCGACAACAATCAGAGCGGGAGCTGTCGCCGCAAATGGAATGGCGCTTACAAAAGTTGCCAGGAACGCACTCACTGCAAAGCACAGCGCAACAACCACACTTGTCAACCCTGTCCGTCCGCCAGCGCCGATACCTGCAGCGCTTTCTACATATGTAGTGGTATTAGACGTTCCAAAGATTGCGCCAATAGAGGTAGCGGTTGCGTCTGCAAACAGAGCCTTGTCCATTTTTGATTTGAAACCAGGGGTAGTTTCCATCGCGCGTTCATCCTCATCGCTGAAGATGCCGGTACGGCGTCCTGTACCAATAAAGGTTCCGATCGTATCAAATGTGTCAGAGAGGCTAAAAGAAAAAATGGTAACCAGAACCAGTGGAATTTTGGAAGCATCAGAGAACAGCGAAACCAGGCCCTCACTGGTAAAAATTGCGCCGAATGTCGAGGGTAACTGCTGACATGCCTCAACAAAACTGATGGTTTCGGTTCTTGCGGTCACTTCCATTGGAATACCAAGCAATGTGGTCGCAATAATACCGATCAGGATTGCGCCCTTCACCTTGCATACAAGCAGAATAATCGTCAGCGCTAAACCAATCAGAAAAAGCCAGAACGATTTCTGATCCAAAGTTGCCAATGCAGGCACGCCTCCATCAAAATTGATGATCCCTACATTTAACAAACCAATATACGCAACAAAAATACCGATACCGCCGCCAATCGCATTCTGAAGACTGCGGGGGATGGCTTTAATGATATATTTGCGCACCTTTGTAACCGTAACAATGATATTGATTAATCCGCAAATAAACACCATGGATAATGCCTGTTGCCATGTAAAACCGAGGGTAAAGCAAACCGTGTAGACAAAAAATGCATTTAGCCCCATTCCGGGTGCCTGCGCATAGGGGACATTGGCAACCAAGCCCATAATCAGCGTTCCTATAATCGCCGAGATAATGGTCGCCAGGAACACAGCGCCCCATTCCATACCCGATTGACTGAGCAGGCTCGGGTTGACCGCAATGATGTACGCCATTGCAAAAAATGTTGTTAGGCCGGCTATTACTTCCCGTCCTACCGTGGTTCCATTTTGCTTGAGTTTAAACAGTTTCTCCATAACACTCGCCTTTCTTTCTGATATAATACCCCCGCAGAGGCACTGTTCCAGAAAACCGCCCCGGAAACAGTCCTCTGCCTATGTCACGCGTCGGCGCCCAGTGTCTCCTGTAAGCCGCGTCAAAGGCCTCCCCCTTCTTGCCTTTGACAGGCGGTGCCCAACAGACCGGACGCCAAACAACTGTTTTTATTATAGCACAACCAAGGGGGGCCGCGTCAAGCAAAATTCATAAAAAGGATTTTGCAGAATACGTTGAGACTGCCCGGTACAGCAGGAATGACCGGATGACCGGCTGCAAAAGCACAATACCCCCATTCTCCGGCAGAAAAACGCGCTTTATTTTAAGGGACCTGACAAAACACTGGCTTTTCACAGCGGCCAGAACTGTCAATCCCCCATATGTTTACTATGCGATACGCAAAAATATCATGTCGGGGTATCCCTTGCCGGATACCCCAGGTCTTATATTGGTTCGCCCGGCTATTGTAATGATTGACATTACATCAAAGGGATGCTATAATAACAGAAAGAGAATTTTTAAGTGAGGGCATTCATCATGCAGATTTCCAGTCGGTTTACAATCGCGATTCATATCTTTGCCTGTATCAATACCTTTGAGAGGGAATATAAAATGACCAGCGATTTTTTAGCGGCCAGCGTCAATGTCAATCCGGTCATTATCCGAAAGCTGTTGACACAGCTGAAAGGAGCGGGGCTGATTACCGTACAGCGGGGCAGCGGCGGCGCATCGATCGCGAAGCCTTTGGAAAATATCACTTTTCTGGATATCTACCGTGCGGTAGAGTGTGTGGATAAGGGTGAACTATTTCATTTTCACGAAAATCCAAATCAGCAGTGTCCGGTAGGCCGCAACATTCACAATGTTCTGGATGACAAGCTGCGTCAGGTGCAGAGCGCTATGGAACATGAAATGGAGAAAATCACCATTGCTGATGTCATTCAGGACACCCAAAAATACATTGCGGCAGACATGAAGTGAATATTTCAGGTGTCAGCAAAGCCATATCCTCTTTTGTTGAGGATATGGCTTATTTTTTACAGCCAGAAACTGCAAAAAATTTTTGTTGTAACTATTGACATTACATCAAAGAGGTGCTATAATGCAATTGTAACAAAGATGGTTACAACTAACGACAATATTTATTTTTGGAGGTATCCTTATGAAAATCGCTGTTGTCTGCGCAAATGGCAAAGCCGGAAAACGCATTGTGAAAGAAGCTGTAGACAGAGGGCTGCATGTTACAGCCATTGTCCGTGAAGAGAATCAGAATGCTGCCCAGGAGTCTTTGAAGAAGGACCTGTTTGACCTGACCGCTGCTGATCTTTCGGAGTTTGATGTGGTCATCGATGCTTTTGGCGCCTGGACGGAAGAGACGTTACCTCAGCACAGTACTTCTCTGAAGCATCTGTGTGATATTCTTTCCGGCACAAAAGTCCGTCTGCTGATAGTGGGCGGCGCTGGGAGCCTGTACGTCAATCCGGAACATACGATTTGCGTAGCGGATGGTCCGGACTTTCCAGACGCATTCAAACCCCTTGCAGCCGCTATGGCCAAAGCTCTTTCAGAGCTGCGTCAGCGTGAGGACGTGAAGTGGACGTACATCAGCCCTGCCGGCGATTTTCAGGCCGAGGGTGCCAGAACCGGCAGGTACATTCTGGGCGGCGAGGAGCTGATCCTTAATGCCAAAGGTGAAAGCGTCATCAGCTATGCGGACTACGCCATCGCCATGATTGACGAAGCGGTCAAGGGCAATCATATCCGGGAAAGAATTAGCGTCGTGGCTGAGTAATTCATATAAAATCAGGAGGGATCATCTCATGAACAGAATCGTAGAATTTTTACAGGCCAACCCGGTACAGTACCTGGCAACTGTCGGATATGATGGAAAAGCAAAATGCCGTCCTTTTATGTTCTGCCTTGAACAGGATGGCAAGCTGTGGTTCTGCACCAACAACCAGAAAAATGTATATCAGGATATGCGGGCAAATCCGGAAATTGAAATTTGCGTCGCTTCTCCTGAATACGCCTGGATCCGTCTGCACGGAAAGGCCGTATTTGAAAACAATATGGCGGTCAAAGAGGCCTGCATGAACAACCCCATTGTGAAAGGCCAGTATCAGACTCCGGATAACCCGATCTTCGAGGTGTTCTACCTGGAAAACCCGCATGGTGTCATTGCGGATTTTTCCGGCAACCCGCCGTATGAATTCTGATTTCCTGTTCAACAATCTTGGAGGCAGGGTGAAATTCCTGACCGGCAGTAGAGTCTGCGGGCTGCAAGCACAGCAGAAACGGTGGAATTCCGTTACCGACGGTATAGTCCGGATAAAAGAAGATATGACAACAGGAACGCCCCGCAGGATTTACAGTCCGCGGGGCGTTCCTGTTCATCCAACCCATATCCCACAGGAGAATGATATGAACAATGCAATATCGGTAAACAGCAATAAAAAGGGAAAAAAGCCTTATTCTCTTAATACAAGAACAATGACCGCAATGCTTGCGGCAGTTTCCTATGCCCTCGCTTTTCTGGAATTTCCCGTTCCACTCTCCCCTTCTTTTGCCAGGATGGATCTGTCTGATTTTCCCGCGTTGATCGGGGCCCTTGCCCTTGGGCCGGTCTCTGGACTCGTGATTGAATTTGTCAAAAACGCCCTGCAGCTTCTGTCAACTTCCACCAACGGAATTGGCGAACTGGCCAATTTCCTGATCGGCGGCTCCTTTGTCTGTGTTGCCGGCTTGATTGATAAAATTCATCAAACAAAACGGACTGCGTGGATTGCCTGTATCATGAGCAGCATCGTCATGGGCATCGTTTCCGCATTGACCAATTACTTTCTTCTGCTGCCGGTGTTTGAAATATTTATGCCGCCAGAGCAGGTCATCGCATCCTTTGGAGCTTTTATCCCTTTGATCCAAACGAAACTGGATGTGGTGTTGTACCACGCTTTCCCCTTTAACTTATCCAAAGGGCTGATCATCGGTGGATTTACCATGATCATTGATCAGAGGCTGTCCCCATACTGAAAGGAGCACGCTTGTCATGACAACAAATGAATATCTGAAAATGCTGGTTGAACAGTTCCATTCTGCCGCAGTTGCAACCATTGGATCGGACGGTCATCCCCAAACCCGTATCATCGATATGATGCTTTGGGATGAAAAGGGTGTGTATTTCCTAACGGCCAAAGGCAAGGCGTTTTACCGTCAACTGATGGCGCAGTCTTTTATCGCTGTCTCAGCCACAAAAGATAAGGCGTCCATTTCCCTGCGGGGAAAAATCCGCAACATCGGTCACGAAAAGCTGGATGAAATTTTTGAAAAGAATCCATATATGCAGGAGATTTACCCCGGCGATACCCGCAGTGCTTTGGAAGTATTCTGCCTGTATCAGGCCCAGGGAGAATATTTTGACATTGGTAATCCTTCACATGTGACGCGGGAAAGCATCTTCATCGGGGAAAATGAAACAAGGCATTCCGGATATTTTGTTGGACCGGGTTGCATTGGCTGCAAGCTCTGCGATTCCGTCTGCCCGCAAAACTGCATTGATCTTTCCCTCAAACCGGTGGTAATCGACCAGAACCGCTGTTTGCATTGCGGACGGTGCGCGGAGGTCTGTCCGGAACAGGTCATTGAACGAAAGGATTAGAATCAGCAAAAATGCAAACAAGCCCTGCAGATTCAGAACGCATATCCGGACCTCACATCTGTATTGAAACTGCACGCACTCCTTTTTTAATGCTTTGCAAACATTTCGGAATTAATTCAAAAACATATCGCTTTTACAATAGAATCATCAAATGAGAGATCACAAAATGAAAACTTGAGGAGGCTGTTTGCAATGAAGAAGAAAGATTTTGTCACCCTGATTATGAGTACAGTGGGAGGTATCCTGTTTGCCCTGGGTATGTGCATGGCACTGTTGCCTGAGTGGGGTGCGATGACGCAGGGAATCGTCATTGGCGTAATTGGTGCTGTGATTCTGCTGGCCATGGTGCTTGTCCGCCGAAAGATGGATGGTAAGCCCGCCATTGTTTTCAATGGGAAAGCAATTGGCACCACGCTGCTGGGGGTATTCGGAGCCATCGTCCTTGGTGTTGGCATGTGCATGACTATGATGTGGGAGATGATGATCCCAGGCATCATCGTTGGGATCATCGGTATCATAGCCCTGCTTTGCCTGATTCCTGTTATCAGGGGCTTACAGTAAAGGAGGAAATTTTATGATAAAAGTGATCATCCCGGCAGCAACCTGTATGGCCGCTCTGGCCGGAATTGTTACTGCAGCCATTTGCTTTTTCCGTAAACATAAAGCAAGATCTTATTAAATGATATTGAGGAGAGACTGATTATGTTAAAGTTTTTTAAAAATGCATTTGAGGATATGAAAGAAAGCGCCAGAGCGCAGCATGAAATAGATAAAGCAAACTTTGAGGCAGTCAGGGCCGCATCTAAAGCTAACTTTCAGGCAGCCAAAACACGAACCGCCCATAACATTTCTGGACAAACAACTGTACCGGTTCACCTGGAAGTAACTATCAAGGAAAGCTGAGTGACCGTCCTTTATAGGGTAAGGACAGAAATCGGGATACCGGACAGGAAATGATGCAGCCTATCATGGAACACGCCCATTTCAAAGACAATCCGCTTCCTGCCGGCGTTTGTGTAGCAGAAGACAGGCGCTCTCCGGCAACCTGCTATCTACGCAGTAAAAAACAGGGCGGGATCAACCTGCCGGGCCTGAACGCAGAAAATGCGTTCAGGCTTAACTTTTTCGCAATTTTTTTACAACGGCCCCAAACGCAAACAAAATTTTAACAATTTCATGCTAAAATTAAAATAATATGAGGAGGCGTGATTCATGTTTAAAATATTAGTGGTAGAAGATGACCGGGAACTGAATAAGACCGTATGCTCCTATCTGAATCAAAACGGCTATCAAGCGGTTGGGTGCCTCAACGCCAATGATGCCTATGATGCCATGTACGGCGGTACCCTGTTCGACCTGATCATCTCCGATATTATGATGCCGGGGATTGACGGGTTTGAATTTGCCAGAACTGTGCGGGAATTAAATCAGGAGATTCCGATTCTTTTCATGACGGCCCGGGATGATTTTGCGTCCAAACAGCGGGGCTTTAAGGCGGGAATCGATGACTACATGGTCAAGCCCATCGATTTAGACGAACTGCTTTTGCGGATAGAAGCTCTGCTCCGCCGGGCAAAAATCGCCACCAGCAAAAAGCTGATGGTGGGCAGTTTGACCCTGGATGCGGAGGAGCATACCGCTTATTTGAATGATGAGGAAATTCCTTTGACGGTGCGGGAGTTTAACTTGATTTACAAGCTTTTGTCCTATCCCAAAAAGACTTTTACCCGCTCCCAGCTGATGGATGAATTCTGGGACAGCGCCTCTTCCTCCGGTCCCCGTACAGTGGATGTGTATATGACCAAGCTGCGGGATAAGTTTGCTGATTGTGATGACTTTGAGATTGTAACAGTACACGGATTGGGGTACAAGGCGGTATTGAAATGAAACAGACAAAGAAAAAATACAGGAGACAAAGCTTGCTTTTTTCTCTCCGGCGCTATCTTTCTTTTTTCCTGTTAATGGCCTTTGTGATCACCTGCTGCATGATGTTGTTTCTCAATATGATGACACGGTCAACGGGGCTGGTTCTGACGCATGACTATGTGGAGCAGGCGGCAAAAGTGACGTTTGTCAACATTGTATTGCTCAGCCTGATCTGTACAGTGATTGATGGAATCCGGCGCAAATTCATGATTGGTCGTCCTGTGCGTCAGATCATCCAGGCAGCGGACCAAATCATGAAAGGTGACTTTTCGGTACGGATTCCTCCGATTCACAGCTTGGGCAGTATGAACGGATTTGATGTGATTGCAGAGTACTTCAACAAAATGGCAGAGGAGCTCTCAGGAACAGAGACCCTGCGCACAGATTTTATCTCCAACGTGTCCCATGAGCTGAAAACACCCCTGGCGGTAATCCAGAATTACGGGACCATGCTTCAGCAGCCGGCACTGCCGGAGGAAAAGCGAATGGAATATGCCAAAGCGGTCACTGACGCTTCTCGAAGGCTTGCGGATCTGATTACCAATATCCTGAAGCTTAACAAGCTGGAAAACCAGCAGATTTATCCAGCTATCGAGACTTATGACTTAGGCGAACAGCTCTGCGAATGCCTGCTCGCCTTTGAAAGCACCTGGGAAGACAAAGCGTTGGAAATTGATACCCATATAGCGGAGGGGGTATTGGTGGATACCGATGCAGAACTGCTTTCTCTGGTCTGGAACAACTTATTTTCCAATGCGATGAAGTTTACCGAACCACACGGAAAAGTGTCTGTATCTTTAAAGGCAGAGGAAAATTCTGCGGTTGTTCAGGTATCTGATACCGGCTGTGGCATCCCCTCTGAAGTAGGAAAGCATATTTTCGAGAAGTTTTACCAGGGGGATACCTCCCATGCTACCCAGGGAAATGGACTGGGCCTTGCGCTGGTCAAACGGGTCATCGATATTGTAGGCGGGGATATCTCCGTCAGCAGCGAGGTTGGGAAAGGCAGTACCTTCACAGTTAGACTCAGGAGGCAAAAAGATGAAGAACCCGAAAAGAATTCTGCATAAACTCCTGTTTCCGGGAGTGGTGGTCGTGATCCTCAGCGTGCCGGTTGGGGCTGGCCTGCTTGCTTATACCTTCCTAGTTGCTGGGGATAACAGCCCTGTTGCTTACGTGTCCTATCTGGTCTCAGCTTATTCGTTAACCATTGTCTGCACCAATCTTTTTCCCATCGTCCGAAAGGGAAACCAATGGGTCTATCAAAACCCGTATATTCGCCGTTATTTTGAAGATATTCCATTTAAGCTGCGTATATCATTGTATTCCTCATTTGTTATCAATCTGTTGTACGCAGGCGTGAATGCCTTTTCGGGGATTTATTACCGCTCCCCCTGGTTTGGTTCGCTGGCTGCCTATTATATCTTTTTATCGGTCATGCGTCTTTTGTTGGTCCGATACACACATAAACACGGGTTTGGAGAAAATAAATTGGCTGAATGGAGGCATTACCGGCTATGTGGGGTCATTCTGGCCATGATGACCGCCGCATTATCCGGCGTGGTCATTTTGGTGATTCGTCAGAACCGTGGCTTTGAATATGCCGGATTTCTAATTTATATAATGGCGATGTACACTTTTTATATCACTATCATGGCAGTGGTCAATGTTGTGCGATACCGGAAATACAACAGCCCGGTGATGTCGGCTGCAAGAGTGGTCAACCTGGTAGCAGCGCTGGTTTCCATGCTGTCTCTGGAGACTGCTATGCTGGCTCAGTTTGACACGGAGAACACATCCCCTTATTTCCGGCAAATCATGACTGGAATTACCGGTGGTGCCGTATGCGTCATGGTTGTTGGGATGGGGGTTTACATGGTTGTCCGCTCCACACGGCAGTTAAAAAAACTGTGAAATAACGATTGGCAAACATCTGTTTATTCTTTTGTAAACAATAGTCCATTATGATATAGATCATCTGATCAGTGAAAGGAAGATTTGACATGGAAAACAAGAAAGATACCTTCCATTATACCTATTCTGCCAAGCAGCAGGAAGAAATTGAGAATATCCGAAAAAAATATCTGCCCCAGGAAGAAAGCAAAATGGATCAGCTGCGAAAATTAGATCAAAGCACTACTAAAAAGGGTACCATCATTTCCATTGCCGTCGGTGTAATCGGTTGTCTGCTGTTTGGGTTGGGAATGTGCTGTACCCTGGTTTGGATGGAACAATTATTCATTCCTGGTGTAATCCTTGGTATCATAGGAATGGCCATTGTGGTCGCCGCATATCCCCTATATACCCACATCACGAAAAAAGAGAGAGAAAAGCTGGCACCCCAGATTTTAAAGTTGACGGAAGAACTGTCAAAACCGGAATAACCAAACAGGTTGGCAGGAGGAAATTTCCGCTTTCGGATATCAAATGGTAAAAGGCCGTTACACAGGCATCACAAATGCGTGAGGGCTTTTAGCCCTTGCATTACAATCGAGATGTCCTATGGAACGGCTTTGATTATTTCAGGTATTCCCGTTTGCGTATATGGCATGATATTGATAGACTGCGCCAAATCAAATGGATGTATGTCAAGTTTGAATATTGGCCATTTTTCTATCACAGAAAAAGGGACCGCCGGGAGTTATATTCCCGGCGGTTTTACAGATTCACGGATCAATATACTTTCCTTTCACATAGAATACGCCGTCTGTCAACGGTTTATCAAGACTGGGCTTTTTTAATGTTCCCCGGCGGATCAGTTCATCCATTACATAACCAACTATCTGGAACAGATACCCCGAAACCCATTGGTTGATCTGATCATTAAGACGCCTTGGTACAAACTTCTCAAAGTTCTTTCGAACGGTGATGATCCAGTCTGCAAGTAAATCATCCAGATGCTCATCGTTTATATCGAACAAAGAAATAAACTCCGCAAACTGTTCTTCGGTAAAGCAGGCGAAATTCAGTTTATAATCATCGCCCTGTTTAACAATCAGGTTTTTTTGAATAAGCCTGGCAGCATCTTCCTCGGACAAACAATCTTTTTCTACAATGCCGTTGTTACTGTTTTGAGGGATACCATTCGCGCACAGCCAACGCGTTCCCCCGTTATGATAAATCTCATGATCAAAATACTTCGCAATCCAGTAATAATAGATGTGTGAAAGAATTTCACTTTCCCTTTTACTTCCACTGTCATCGTCTGCAACATTACACCCGGCATTGTATTCTGAGCAGTTTTCGTTTTCATCAACCGTTTCCTCCACAACGAACCAACCATATCCGCCATCCTTGCGTGGAGGGAACGGGCCGTTTTCCAGCTTCAGCCTTTTGCTTTTCAGTGTTCCGATTTTTCGTCTTAATATATATGGAATCAGAAGGTATCCCAATCTGTCGATCCCAAAATCATGTCCATAAAAACCGAGTTTACTGACCGCCGCAGCTTGGGTCTGCAACTGTATATCAAATTTGTCGGCAATCTTTTTGACCAACGGTGCAGAAACACCTTCCGTATCCTTTCTGTCTTGTAATCGGAAGACAATAAAGTTTGTTGCATATTTATTTCCGACTTTACAGATCGCATCTCCATATTCAAGACGAGGAAGTTCGTCTTCAATATACATCGCGGGGATTCCCGTGCTCATGCTGATTTCTTCAACTGTCAACGGCTTCTCATAGGCAGCCTGACAAATAGCACGTGATATTTGCGTGTGCAGATACCTGTCAGAATCCATTGAGCCATTGCAGCATGTCGTATTCCAGTGAATTCTTCTATAAACTTTATCCATACTGTTTTCCCCCATCCGTTCTCTGATTTTTTGGCGTCCAACATTCAAACGCCATTTGATTGTGGTTTCCGGGAGTGAATACTTCTTTGACAAGATTCGGATTGGCATTTCTCCAATATAGTAGTCAATAAAGATATTCCTGTACTCGGAAGAAAGCGTGTGAAGATAACGAAATACAATCCCAAATTCATCCTCAGGTGCCTCTTCATCAGCATGGCAATAACCACTGTCCGCAACATCAAAAAATGTATCATCTTCTGCCAAAATCATTTTGGTTTTGTTGCGCGTATCAATAAATCTCGCATAGCGGTTATGCGCAATCCGCCAAACCCAGGCATCAAGGGATTCTATTTTGTACTTTTTCATCCCATCCAGAATATTGCAGATGATTTCACTGGACAGATCCTCCGCATCATATCGATTCTTCAATCTGCTCAAACAAAAGCGAAATATCGGTTCGATGTATGGGATGATTTTATTGTCATCCAAACCCGCTCCCTCCCTTCCAAAGGGTCGTAATCATGATTACACTCTTATAGTGTTCGAAAATCAGATTGGATAGGTGTTTTAAAAGATTTTTTTGATAGACAACTCCAATTCTTTAAAAAAAGCGGCAATATGCAAGCCATCTACCAAACCGTGGTGACATAAAACCGTTAAAGGCAGGAGGGTTTTCCCGTCCTGTTCAAAATATTTTCCCCAGGTGATTCTGGGATTGCTGTCTGCTGGAATCGGTACAGGCTGAATCAGGGAACAATATGAGATCCAGGGAAGTGTTGAGATAAAAAACAATTCGTTTTTATCATCTTTATCATCTGTAACCGATCTTTTCCTTTTTGCATTTTCCTGTTGTTCAATAGCATAAGGGATATATTCTTCCAAAGGCAGTATGTCTTCAAGTGTGCAATAACAGTACGTTCCGTCTTCCAATGCAACAGTATGGGATGTTCTGCATCGGTCATATTCTATAATTCGATGATTCTCTATTCTTTGCCGGAACTCCGGAACAGCATTCGCTGCTTTTGAAACCAAATAACAAAATGTGAGAAAAAAAGGATAACCTTTCGTCTTTATTATTTCAGGGAAACCACTGATATCGACATTGACCGTCATTCCAATATAAGGGTACGCCAAACCCTGAAAATACAAAAAGTGTTGTTTCCTTTTATAGGTATCCATATCTATATCATGATGTTCCATCAATCCAACACACGCTCCCTTAAAAATATAAAAAATAGAATTTATTATATCGTTCTGTTAAAAAACTGATCAAAAGAAACGCCGGAGTGAAGCGAACTTGGGCCGACCTGTAGCTAAGCGCCCCAAATGATCGTCACTCAAAACCGGACTGACATGACGCTTTTTCAAAAATTCTCCTGATAAAAACGCGTATTTGTCATTTTAATTTTTAATCGCTTCCACGATCCATTCCTGACTTTCCGAGGTCCAGGTATCCCTGTTTCGATTGCAATATTCAGCTGCAATCATAAATCCAGCATCCTTTAAGGCAAACCGAATGTCCGCCTGCTCAAAATATTGCAGGACAACCGAATACGGAAAAGACTGGATTCCCTTTTCATCTTTTATATATACGACTTGATCAATATAATGCTTTTTTGTTAAAGCATCATATCTCCCCTTCCCCTCTTTCCACACCTTTTTATCTGTATAGTTTGGTACCCGCGGGTAAAAAGTCTGTGTAGGGTATTCATACGATTCAGATGAAGGCAATATTAACTCCAGCGAAAAGCAACCGCCTTTTCTCAGATGTGCAGCGATTGATTCAAAGGCCTTTCTCACCATTTCAATGTTCGACAGCAAGTGGAGATCCTGTGTTGCAATCAAACAGAAATCAAACGATTTTTCATCAAGGTGCAGATTACAAATATCCGCGACCTGTAATGATAGATTATCAACCGAACCAAACCGCTTGTTTCCTTCATCAATCATTTCTTTTGTTATATCAAAAGCTGTAACATAAAATCCTTTCTGTGCTATATACGCACCTGCCTGTCCTAGTGCGCACATGGGTATCAACACCTTTTTTCCATAGCGTTTGGCATACTGGCACCAATACTCATATTCTGACGTATTGTCATACCCATCCCAGTCCCAAACCGCTGCATGTTTGGCATAAGACTCAAGCATCTAATGTCACCTCTATATCTTTTTAAGATACATCCACTCGGTATCCCATATGGTCTTTCATCGGTGAGTCAATCAATAAAGTCCTTGATTTTGGTTTTGACATATTCCAGATCATCGGATAGCTGCTCTCTGGACAGCATTTTCTCACTGGGGATATCCAAAGAATTCAGCCCAGGCTTGTGAAATTCAGGTTCTGTGTATTGGTCTGGGTTAATAAACCATTGATCATAAGAATGAAGCATGTGATATACATGTTTCCATATCAGCATACCGCAAAGTATAAAAATCAATCTTGCAAGTTTTCAGCATCATGTCTCCATTTATCAACAAGGCTTCTGTTTGTTTTGGGACATTACGAACCAAATCACTCCTCATGATGGCCTCCCTGCCAATTAATCCCGGTGAACAGAAAAGACTTCCACAGAAATCAGTCCGGACTTTCATCCCTAAAAAGCCCGCAAACCCACATGAAAACTGACAAAAAGACCGGTCCTCTAAAACGACCGGCCCAGTTGGCCCAGTTGAAAGGGGTAATCGTTTTAGATGCCAAAAGCAATTACCGGAAGAAAACCTTTCAAGTTTAAAGTCATAACTGCTTCTTCCTCCTGTATTCAATCCATTCTTCTTTCAAAATAGAATAACACAGGGTGTCTCCTCTATCTCTGGCATGTTTTCGAAGAGTGCCTTCATAAGTAAAATGACATTTCTCCAACACACGCACACATTCTTTATTCAATGACCGAACCCAGGCTGCCGCTACTGCGGTATCCCGTTCAGAAAACATATATTCGAGCATCGCCATCAGAGCCTCTGTTGCATACCCGTTATTTCGGTGATTGGCTTCGATAGCATATTCTAACTCTTTGTATTGAGCATACCGATTCATGTCTCCAAATAGAACAAACCCTATCAAACACTGCTCGTCTTTGTGGATAACGGCACGCATTTCCGGATTCTTTTTCCAACTGCAAATAACGTTTCTACTTTCTTCAATATCACGGTATGAATGCATCCCGGAAAGTCGCAGGCTGGGATCAAGACAAATTTTGTAAAGTTCTTCTGCATC
The DNA here is from genome assembly GCA_904420125.1 of Candidatus Falkowella caecavicola. Lineage (GTDB taxonomy): Bacteria > Bacillota > Clostridia > Oscillospirales > Ruminococcaceae > Falkowella > Falkowella caecavicola. Next base: position 20,668 of record CAJFUK010000032.1, read on the forward strand.
ATCATCTTGCCAGCAACGAAGAAGCAGCCGTTTTGTTTCAATTAATTCAGCCAATTATTCCCTCTCCCATGAACCATCATTTTTATAAAGTATATCAAATAAAATAAAAAAGCGCAACACGAGAGTTCAACTCCACAATGCTGTGCTTTTTAAGTATCTTTGATATCCTTTACAAATGTACATACATTTTTCCATTCGTCAAATGCTGTTGGCTTGCCGTGCAAAATTTCTATGTTTTGCCGGTAAAATGCCATAACCTATAGGGTTTTATTTGAATTTGTGCCCGTAAATTCTTCTTCGTGGATGAATTTGATATAAATAAATTTTTTGTCATCCGGATCAAATTTTCCACTATCAGAAAACCCCATAGCTCTCCAAAAAGGGATTCCGGTGACGGAATCAGGGCAAACATACATTTTAGTGGCTCCGTCTTTTTTAAGTACGGTTTGTATGTGCTCAAAAAACATTCTGCCAAAGCCTTTTCTCCTGTGATTTGGTTTAATATAAAAGCCCATTACTGTACCGTATCCCGGCTGATCGAGCAATCCATAAATCGTACCGAGATCGATAGCAAACATGGCAATGCCTATTACTTCATCATTGAGTAAAGCAATTTCAAAATGCATA
>CAJFUK010000033.1 GCA_904420125.1 Candidatus Falkowella caecavicola
AGCTTTTGGGCTTCCGTTGTGTACTTCCATCTTCGCTTAATTTCCACCAAAAGTCACAAGGGGGAAATGACTCGAAATCCGGTAGGTCGGTTCTGCCGGCGCTAGGGTTCAAATCCCTACATCTCCGCCAAACCTGCGGTCAGCAATTCGCGACCGCAGGTTTTTTTATTTTAAAGTTTTGTACCCGTGTCCAAACGGAGTTCTATTCTGTAACAGTCAGACATATTTTGTGGAAGGCAGTCGATTGCTGTAAAGTGATCGACTTCTTTTTGTTTTTGTATTATAATGAGAAAAACGACGAGGAGGGAATGACATGATCTGTCCACCGAATTTGGGACATGGAGATACAATCGGTGTGTTTACACCTTCATATCCGTTGGCCAGTAAGGCCTCCGGGGCTACTATGTTGGCAATTTCTCATCTGGAAGCAAGTGGTTATAAAGTGAAATTGGGAAAATTGATAGATAAAAAAGATGGATATCGTTCCGGCTCTATATTCGATCGAGCCAATGAGTTTAATGCTCTTGTTGCCGACGACTCGGTGCAATGTATGATGGCAACGGTAGGAGGGATGGTATCCAATTCCATTCTTCCGTATATCAATTATGCACAGCTGCGGAAAACACCGAAAATTATAATCGGTCATTCCGATGTAACGGCTATTCTCCTCGGCGTTTACCAGATGACGGGAATCGTCACATACTATGGACCAAACCTTATTACAACTCTGGGGCAGTATCCTCCGTTTTTAGAATCAACAACTCAATGTTTCAAAGATATCCTGGGCGGGTATTCCGTCCCGTATACTTATACAATGCCCTCCTTTTTTTCAGACGAACTCATCAATTGGGAAAAGGGAGCGACACATAAGACACCAATCCCCAATAAGTGGATTACTGTGAATGGAGGAAAAGCAATCGGTCGATTGATAGGCGGAAATCTAAATACCATAACCGGAATTTATGGCAGCAAATATATGCCTGAAATTTGCCAGGGAGATATTCTGTTTTTGGAGGATACGGAAAAATTCGCCGCCCATGCTGAACGATATTTTTCATGGCTGAAGATATGTGGGATATGGGATAAGATTGGCGGACTGATTTTGGGAAAACACCGCAAATTCAACGATCAAGGCACCGGAAAAGCGCCTTACGATATTTTGACTGAAATTATTGGAACGCCCCATTTTCCGATCCTTGCTGATTTTGATTGTTGCCATACTATTCCCATGTTTACCCTCCCAATAGGAAAAACAGTGGAACTGGATGCTGATTTACAGACAGTAAGGCTTCTGGACTAACCACTATCCTGTCGGTAATATCTTTGGCGAAAGCGCTAATACGAATCAGTATTTTACAGACGGATCCTTTCAGTCGCCGCTGACCACTGTGAAACAGAGTCCGCTTGTCCCCGCTGTCTTTGATCCTGCCAACAAAAAAGGCTGCGTCTATCCCAGACAGAATGACGACGCGGGACTTGCCGGGCAGACACCCGGGGATACGCTGATCCTCCCTGACCGGAGAAACGCTGATTTCTGAATCTTCCTAAGGGAAATCACTGTGATAAAAACGGTTGACTTTTTTTGTTGATTAAGATATAATGATTTAATAAAGAAAATACTTCGTGCCTGGACATGGTCTGGTACCTGATGGTATGTCCGTTCATCCGTTCCGGGATTTGAGATCGAAGCTATTCTGATCCATTTTTGTGGAAATCAAAATCATGCGGAGGCATAGCTCAGCTGGTCAGAGCGCACGGTTCACATCCGTGAGGTCGGGGGTTCGATCCCCTCTGTCTCCACCATGTTAAGACGGCACCTTTGATACAAAGGTGCCGAGGAGAAGATCCTTGGTTTATAGGGGCCTTCTCCTACTTTTTTGCCTAAAATGCAGTTGGAGAGTTGGTTTTGAGGCGCTGGGAAAGAGGCTTTACGGTTTATGGATTTTCTTACTAATTTTATATGTTTTATCTAATTTGTACCCATTTGCACCATCTTGCACCCATTCATAAGCGGGACGATAATTTCTTCTTTTTTTCTCCGTTATAGAGTGCCATAGACTAATCGGCGAGGCAGCGGAAAAAGAAAAAGGAGAATACTGATCGCCAGTTCCCAATCTGTTATCCAAAAATTTCCTAGGGCACAATAAAAAGCAGGGGTTTAGAAGCTCCTGCTTTTTATTTACCGCCTCTATTATTTTGGAGGGAATCTCAAAACAGCATTTGCCTTGTACGTGATTAGTTTACCGACATGTAAGCCATTATCCATAAAGTCTACCGTTTTTCTTTAGATACAACGATAACTGCTTTGACTCATGCTTTTACTACACCCTTTAAAGAATGACAATCTCATTTTCAGAAAACCAGTTATTGGACAATGCCGTGTTCTTTACCGAATCAACATCTTTTGTATAGGCCACAACCGCCAAACTGTTCTGGGCTCGCGTACAGGCAACGTAAAAGAGACGTGCCGTCCTCGTGATACCAGTGTCTTTGCCTTCCCGTTCATTCCTTAGATCAGTATCAGTTTTCGCTTTTGCTCCAAATAGCTTTTCATAACTAAACAGGAAACCACGGGCTTGTGCATCATCCATAATAACCATAACTCTTAAAAATTCTAGCCCTTTAACACCCTGATGAGTGGCAAAACGCGTATTATCGGTAACGTATAACGAGTATCTTTCCAATTCACTAAACGGAGCTGATAATGCCGTTCTTAGAGCAATGACCTTCTGATCTTCACCTTCATAATCTTCCGTCAATAAGTCGTCTACTCGGCTGCCAACTTCGAACAACCCTGTATCTCGGATTGATCTTAATACCTCTAAACAGGATGGAATTTTGCCATCTGCCCAAAGCCCCATTAAGGATTCAACGGCATCTTCTGCCTTTTGTAACATCTCAGCTTGGCTTTCCATTGTGGCCGCAAGTGTCTTTTTGTCTAATAGTGGAGAGTTTTTTCTAACAATCTTTGCAACTTCAAAGTCATTCTTCTCTTGATAAGCTTTTACTAGTGGCAACACCATTTTTGCCAAAATCGACAGTTCCGTAATTGAGCCATCACGCAGTGCTGTGTCGAACTTTCCTGAATCGTTTAACGGCGTGTATAAACCGGAAAAGTCAAATCTACTGGCAGCCATGTGGTGCTCAAGAATTAAACTTTTATACGCTGCCTTATCTCTCCAACCATCATCGCCAGTATCTGTCGCCATCATTTGAGCAACTTTCTCCTCAACGGAATCTTTTCCTGCAGAAGACTGCGCTATAAATAGTCTTACTGTTCCAGTATTCGCATCAGATCTCGCCTTCTGTTGCTGCTCATCAATCGTACTTCTGATAGCATTGGCTAGATCTACTATGCGAGTAGCACTTCGATGGTTCATAATTTTTTTCGGCTTTGCCCACTTATCAGGAATACAGTTTGCAAGGTTTTCTTTTCCATCATTGTAAATCCTCTGCATAGTATCGCCAAACATGCCAACTGTAAATTCGCCTTCATATCTTTCACATACTTTAAGCAAGGCATCGACTAGTTCTTTCTTGGTATCCTGACTTTCGTCAATAAGCAATATCGGATATTTTGTTACCAAAATATCCTGCATCGTTGGCTCCCTCATAATGAACTCTGTGCTCATTTTGACAACTTCGCTATGGCTAAGCGAATCATAGCCAACATTATCGCCGTTAGGATTGTATGAGAACTTTTTTACAGTTTTGATTTTTTCCAGACGTTCTTTTTTCCGTCTAATATCTTCAATCCTTTTTTCGCCCGCCTTGCCACCACGTCCGCTAAGTTGCTTCTTCTCTAGCTCACTAATTTCTGCTTCGACAGACTGCTTGACCCATTCTTTTATATCTGTTTGATAGCTCTTGATTAACTCCCATAAAAAACTATGTATCGTGGATATAGAGAATATTGGCTTATATTGTAATCTTCGAGATATTTCATCGCATGCCGCATTAGTATAAGTGATAACCGCAATTTGCTTGCCACTCTTCGAAAGACTTTCGCCTCGATCTTCATCGAGGAAAGTGAGGATATTAATCAAACTTCTGGTTTTACCAGAGCCGGCACCAGCAAATACGAAGAAACATTTTGGATCTTCTACAGAAAAGCATTCTTGTATTTCTTGATCGACATGATCGTCAATGTGATTATCTATGGAGTCATTTTCGATTGGTGTAGAATTTGTCATTACTTCACTCCTCTGGTTTTAAATAAGATTGTAACCATTCTAAACCCTCAGCAATATAAGCGGGAATTATAAGGTCGCCGGGATCAACAGCATAAATCAAATCCAGCGCAAACTCAGCTTTCTGATCTGATTTCCCATTCCGAAGTATGTCGTATACTCCTTTATGGAACTCATCAAAAGAGTCTGCTGAGGTAATCCTGTCTTTCACATTCTTAACTAGACTTCCCGTATCGTCAATGGATATCTCCCTAAAAAGCAAAAAATTCGTATAGACGAGACAATCTTCAAATGTGCTCGCAAGAGCTTCTTGATCAACACCATCATAATTAACCGTCACTGGGGTCTGATATGCAACGCGGATAGAATATTTATATGGAACTTCCCTTATAAACTCCTTCTCAGTAGCTTGAATCGCTAATAGCTCGTCCAAATCTTTTTTCTTCACAAGCCATCTTGCAATAGTGTAGTTACTACTGATAAGACCTTTGCCGCGTTCCGGACAAGTTGCTTGATGATGTCCTTCTTTTTCTGCAGTATCCAAGTCCGCAATAACGAGCGTAGGTAAGCATAGTTTTTCAATCAACGGATTGAGGCGATGTGAGTGCCGTCCGTTTATACAAAGTATTGATATATATCTTTGATATAGTTCAGGATACTTATTTCGGATAAAATGCGGTAGCAACATATTCTCCGCCGATCCTTCCACGAGAATAGCCGCATCGGCAAAAAACAGGTCACAATGGGTTGCCTGCAAGTAACGAGTAACGAACTTGTCTGTTTCATCCCCCTTACCAAAAACTTCGGAAAGGTTGATAACTTTGGATGTCGCAATACTTCCTTCTGTACCCTCTGACAGTCTCTTGAAATAACGCAAATCAGCGAAATTGGTTTCTCGAGCAATATGACTAGAGTGAGTACTAATTACTAATTGAGTATCAAAGTGATCATTCTCTTTAATGAACTTGTGATTGGTTAATACATCATATGCTTTACGAATAAACACTTGCTGTACTTGCACATGAAGGTGTGCCTCCGGCTCTTCAACCAAAACTAAATGTAAGGGCTCTATTATTGGATTATCGTCTTTTTGTGCTCTTTTAGCCTTTCCTTCACGCATCCAGTCATCTCTAAAACGCATAAGATCAAAGACCATAGAAATAAGATTTTGATACCCGAGCCCATTATATTTCTCCGGCAGTTTCAGAGTATCATCATTTTTACTGAGTGCGTACTGCACGGCAGCATCATGCTTTAATGCCTCGCCTGTAGTCATTTTTGTCACAATTGTCAGCCTAGGATCAGCTACCCCTGGATACCCGAGTTCTTCTAATTCCCGGATTGCAGGCGCAAATTTAATTGCGAGATTTTCATCAAAAGCCTTTTTGGCGTCTTCAGCAGCCTTCAGTATATCTAAGTCCTCTGGCGATGGAGATTTCTCTGGGTCTAGATGTTTATCGTAATAACTACGCATCTGTTCCGATAATTGTTTTTTGGCTCTCTCATTACTATCTGAGTTATCGGGATCTGTAAAACCTCTCTGAGCATCAATCATGTCTACCTTAATAATCCCCTTTAGAGGGTTATCTGTAAAACATTCCATTTCAAAAGATGTAGGTTGAGGGTCATCTCCTTCCGATTGAGCGGGATCAAGAATGAATGCCCTAATAGAAAAGTATGTATTTAAATTCCGTTCAAGAAACTCGCATAAATCTTTGGGATATAGAGTAATATCCACTTTCCCTTTTGCTTTTTCTGTTTTACGTGCCGTCAAATAGGCTTCCCTATATTCTGCAAATAACTTAGAAATATTCTTGGGCAAAAAAGCTAGACGAACACCCAGCTTTCCACCACGCCACTTCAGAGTTGGAATTATGCCAGCTACATAATGTATCTCACTATTGGACACATCCAGCCAGATATCCATTTTTGGAACCAGTGATTCCCATTCCACTAAGTCTGTAAACTCATTACAATCTTCTTGTGCCCATTTCTCACCGAGATTATTGATATCTATGCGTTTAGATATAGTAACGTCGTTAAAAGTAAAACTGCGGTCAGCAAGAAATTTTCCAAGAGCATCCATAGCGGATGTTTTACCGCTGTTATTTGCACCAACAAAAAGCGTAGTCTTTTTACTGAAGTCTATGTGGCATTGTAACAACTTCCTAAAATTCTGAATATTTATAGACCGTATTCTCATGTCATACCTCCGTATCAGCCACGACAGGCAATTTAGATAATTATACCATATAACTGAAAATATTCAATCTATGGTGATTATATAATCCGACGCGCTACGGTAAATTTCGATTTTGTAGGATAATAATGTTAAATTTGTTAAATTCAAAGTTTAGCATGTAGTAACGTGTAAAATATCAGCAAGTGTGACGTGTTCGTGTAAATCGTGTAAAATCACGGTGCAGTGAGTTTAGATTGTATCTTTTGTGATGTCCTAACACGAAATAATCGCTGGTCGAACACCTGACAAAATTAGACACCATTCGAATCTGCACCTTCTGGGTTTGGACAGCAATGGTGTTTTTTGTTTAAACCAGTTATAGATGCGGGTTCGCAGGCTGTTCGTTTTAGATTTTAATTTGGAGAAGAAAATCGGACCATATCTTTTTGATTATTCTATGGTCATGATCATGATGAAGCCATATGGTAAATCAGTATCCATTAAATAATTTTCTTTTGACCTATGGAGACCATAGGCGTTATCGTATACACACATTCGAAAGACGAAAGGGCTATGCAAAAGAAATGCTGAGACAGGCGCTGAACCAATGTCAAAAGCACCAGAGGCAGAAGGTACTCATTACCGTAACCAGCCAAAACACTGCCCCGGCTAAAACGATTCTTGCCAATCATAGAGTGCTTGAGAATGAAATGAAAAACAGGGATCAATGGATACAGCGTTATTGGATAACGTTATCCCGGCCCTGAAACAGGTGACCTAAATAAAAAATCCCTGCTCTCATCTTTTGTTTTTTATCTGATGGGCCGCGCTTATGCGCCGAAGATCTTTTCCGCGACCCAAGCCTGTTGATCCAAAGCAGTCGATTACTGCAAGTCCATCGACTTCTTTGGATTCACATATTGGAAACGCCATCCAGAAATGCACGCCGTTATTTATAAAGCGGATCAGCGTCTAAACGGGTTTGCTTCTTTCGGGAACAGGATCCATTTTTTCACTTTCTGTCCCAAACGGGCAATAACCATCCAAGATCCATCAAAAAGCCAATCCTGCCGAAAATTATTTTTTCTTCCTCCAATTTAACAGTAAAGCCGAATGGATGATGACAAACACGGAACCTGCATTATGAACCAGTGCGCCGACAATCGGGTTCAAAATTCCAGTGATTGCAAGGGCAATGGCGAGAAAATTAAGGCCCATCGAAAAAAGAATGTTTATTTTGATGGCGGCCATCATCCGTTTTGATAAAGAAATTAAATGCGGGAGCTCCCTGATTTCATCATCCACAAGGGCGATATCGGCAGCATCAACAGCAATATCACTCCCAATGCCCCCCATTGCGATGCCAACAACCGCTTTTTTTAATGCAGGTGCATCATTGATACCATCGCCAATCATACAGACCGGATGATTGGCGCTTTGCGAGCTGCCGATATAACGGAGTTTATCTTCCGGCAGGCAATTGGCGTATACTTCCTTAATATGCAATTGATTGGCTATGTTTTGTGCTGCATTTTTATGATCACCTGTTAACAGCACGGCCTGTATATCAATCTTTTCCAGATTGTCAATGATCGCAGCGCTCTCCGGTCTGATTGTGTCAGAAAGAACGATATAACCTGCATATTCACCGCCAATAGCCACATAGATAACCGTACATCCTTGTTTTAAAAAGTCATCCATATCCGTATTGGAAGAGAGCGCAATATGATTTTCTGCAAGCAGTTCTCGATTGCCTGCCAATATGGCTTGATCATTTACCATCGCGGACACACCGCGTCCAGGGAGCATTTGAAAACCAATCGCTTGTGCGGGTGTTTGGTTTGTTTCCTGTTTATAACAACTGACAATCGCTTTTCCAAGTGGATGTTCAGAAAATTGCTCTGCGGCTGCCGTGAAAGCATAGATTTCTTCTTGGCTGAATTCTTCAGATAAACTTTTCACTGCAACGACTGTTGGGCTTCCATATGTCAATGTACCCGTCTTATCGAATGCTACTTTCTTAACAGTTGCTAAGCGTTCTAACGCGTCACCCTCCCGTACAAGAAACCCATGTTTGGTCGCGTTCCCAATCGCCGCCATAATGGCCGTAGGGGTTGCCAAAACCAAAGCGCAGGGGCAAAATACAACCAGGACTGTAACAGCGCGAATGATTTCCCCAGAGAAAATCCACGTGAATGCAGCCGCCGTCAACGCAATGACGACAATCCAGGTTGCCAGACGGTCTGCCAATCGAACGATTTTTGCTTTTTCTGCGTCAGCTGATTGCACAAGGCGAATCATACGTTGTATGGAACTGTCCTCACCTACCTTTGTCGCCTTCATTTCAAAGGTACCAAACTGATTGACCGTGCCGCTTGAAACCTCATCCCCGGTCTTTTTATCCACTGGGAGGGATTCCCCGGTCATGACTGCCTGATTGACAGATGTCTGCCCGGAGAGTATCACTCCGTCAACAGGTATGCTTTCACCCGGCAGAACGCGTAATAGATCACCGACCTGAACTTTTTCGGCAGGGACCATGGTTTCTGCCCCATTTTTTAGCACCCTTGCTGTCTGCGGAGTTAAATGAACCAGTTTTTCAATGCCCGCCCTGGCTTTTGCAACAGTCAGGTCTTCAAGCAAAGCACCCAGCTGCATAATAAATGCAACCTCACCTGCTGCAAAATTTTCCCCAATGCAGATAGACGCGACCAACGCCAGTGAAACCAGCACATCCGCTTTTATATCAAATGATGTGACAAGACCAATGATTGCTTCCAGGACAATCGGGGTCCCGCAAAGGAGAATGGCGATCCAGGCTGCGTCGAATGGAAGCGGCAGCAACTTAAAAATACTGATGATCAGGGCAAGTCCGGAAACCGCAAGAAGTGCAATGTCTTTTTTGACTCCCCCGATTTCCAGGAAATGTTCCAACCGTTTCATAAATATTTTCATATAATCCTCCCATCTATACCTATAGGGGTATAGATATATAATACCGTAAGGGGTATGGGTTTGTCAACGGGATAAAAGAAAAAGCAGACAAAAATCTGCTTTTTCTTTTATCTTTTTATCCCTTTATCCCATATTAGAAAACCGCTCTACCGCCTTGGTAAAGCTTTCGATTGTTTTATCAGCATCCCCATGTTCGATGCCATCCCGTACACAATGTTTGATATGCCCTTCCAAAACAACCTGCCCACATTTATGAAGCGCAGATTTTGCCGCATTGATCTGTGACAATATATCTTCACACGGTATATCTTCATCAATCATTCGGTCGATTGCCTGCACTTGCCCAATAATTTTTTTCAACCGTCGGTGCAGATTATCAAAATCCATACACTGTTTCATACGGCGCCTCCTTACCCATAGGTGTATGTGTATATTATATGTTGGTTGTGCTGCTTTGTCAATATGGTCATCTCCCCAGAGAAATATGGCCTCCTTCTCCAATTAATCCGGAGCGTTTCCAGGCTTTCATCATACATGATACATGAAAGCGAAAGCTGCCTGGCCTTTCAAATTATGAACCGGTTTATTTCAAAAGCACCTTCCACTCATTACCGTTCCTGATATATTGAAATTCGTTGAGGGCGTCATTTGTCATCACCTCAATCAATTCGTCAAAATCATCCACTAAGGGATAGGCGTGTAAATCTTTTCTGGCGACCCAATGCATTTGCCCTTCAGCCGAAGAAACGACTTCACCCTCGAATTCATTTGTTTTGAATAAAAACACAAGGTACCGTCCATCTTGAATTGGGAATTGTTTTACCCCACATAATTTCGGATTGAAAACTGTCAGTCCCGTTTCCTCTTTCATTTCGCGAATCACCGCGTCAACGATTGATTCATTGGGTTCTACATGTCCTCCGGGCAACGTAAAACCACGCCAGTCCTCCTTGACACGATCCTGCAATAAAAACATATCATTTTTATAAATCAGGCATATCGTGCCTAATTCTACACATTCTGTTCTTTTCATGTGAACACCTCATAGAAAAATACCGGCTTTTATTTTTTCATTGCGCGTTGAGATACTTCCACTTGATTATTCCCTGCCATCAATGGGCAATCTATAGCAAGTTATCTGCAATTGAAAAAGTTTCTTCATCCTGTTTGTATTATAGCACGGGTCACCTGCCATAACAAGTACCGGATCTGGGAAAGCTGCGCACGTCAAACATCTTAACTCTTAACAAACCCATACATGGAGTAACGCCTTTGCATCTGTTTGCCGGCCCTATGGGGGATGAATTTTAGGGCAAAGTACTGTCAAAATTTGTGATTATGCAAATTGTTACATATAAATCCAAGAAGTATTTGTATAATATGCACAAATATTGAATCAATATTTTTCCATTGGTTTTTTGATTTCCACTTGCACTATATGGCAATTTGTGATACAATTTCTTCGTTTGTTTGAAATATATTATATATTTTCGACAATTTTGATCAAAGGGAACCATCAGTCTGAGAATGAAAATAAGGGGAGAAAAAGCATGAAACAGTACACACCGGATAAGATTAAAAACATTTTGATTGCCGGACATGGCGGATCCGGAAAAACAACCCTTACCGAAGCGCTGCTGTATAAAACCGGCGCGACCGACCGTTTGGGGCGGGTAGCGGACGGAAATACAGTCAGCGATTATGACCCGGAAGAAATCAAGCGTAAAGTTTCTCTGCTTTCTGTTTTGGCGCCGTTTGAGCATAAAGGATATAAATTTAATCTGATTGATGCGCCGGGACTCTTCGATTTTGCAGGTGGTTTTTACGAAGGATTAAAGGCGGCGGGAAGCGTGCTGATCACCGTATCCGGGAAATCGGGCGTAACGGTCGGCGTAAAAAACGCTTATAAAAACGCTGTAAAATATAATAAAGCGCGGGCATTCTTTGTCGGAAAGCTGGACACAGAGCACGCAGATTTCTATAAAGTGCTTGCGGATTTAAAAGCGGCATTCGGCCCCTCGGTTTGTCCGGTCACTGTCCCGCATTATGCGAACGGGAAGGTCGAATGTTACGTTGATCTGATTAACAACAAAGCGTTTCAGTATGATGCGGACGGAAAAGAGAAAGAGGTCCCCATCCCGGAAAGCGAATACCGTTTAGACGGCCTGCGCACAGCCATCAGCGAAGCGGTTGCTGAAACAGATGAGGCTTTATTTGAAAAATATTTTTCCGGTGAACAGTTTACCCAGGAAGAACTCGTCAAAGGCGTGCACGAGGGGGTACAGTCCGGCAGCATCACGCCGGTATTCTGCGGTTCTGCCTATACGCTGGAAGCTATTGACATGCTGCTGTACAGTCTCTGCGAATTTTTGCCGACTGCAGCGGAAGAAGCGCCGGAAATTGGGGTTGCCGGGGACGAGATGGTGGAACTTGCCTGCGACCCTGCCCAGCCCGCCGCGGCCTATATTTTTAAGACCGTAGCCGACCCATTCGGCAGGCTGTCCTTCTTTAAAGTATATGCTGGAAAAATCAGTGCGGATCTGAATGCCGTAAACGCTTCTACCAGTGAGCCGGAAAAAATCGGTAAGTTAGTCTATCTGCGAGGCAAAAAGCAGGAGGAAACCAAAGAAGTTTCGGCCGGTGATATTGGCGTAGCGGTGAAAATCACAGCGAACACCGGCGATACCCTCTGTGATCCAGCCAGAGTGGTAAAAATCGAGCCGATTCCCTTCCCCCATCCATGTTACAGCATGGCCGTTACAACCAAAAACAAAGGGGATGAGGGCAAGATTTCTCAGGCGATCCAGCGTCTGCTGGAGGAGGACCCGACACTGGGCTTTACAATTAACACAGAAACCAAACAGCAGATTCTCAGCGGACTGGGCGATCAGCATCTGGAAGTGGCAAAAAGCAAGTTAAAGAGCAAATTCGGCGTAGATGTCGACCTGGTGCCTCCCATTGTCGCCTATCGGGAAACCATCCGCAAAAAAGTGAAAGCCGAAGGCAAACATAAAAAACAGACCGGCGGCCACGGGCAGTTTGGGCATGTATGGATTGAATTTGAGCCCTGTGACAGCGACAGCCTGGTCTTTGAAGAAAAAGTATTTGGCGGCGCCGTTCCCAAAGGGTATTTCCCGGCCGTTGAAAAAGGCCTGCAGGAATGCGTAAAACGGGGCGTGCTGGCCGGATATCCGGTTGTTGGCTTAAAAGCCACATTGGTTGACGGGTCCTACCACCCGGTGGATTCGTCTGAAATGGCATTTAAAACAGCTGCTTCTCTGGCATACCGCAAGGGGCTGGAAGAAGCGTCCCCGATCCTGCTTGAACCGATCGGCATCTTAAAAGTTGTCGTTCCGGACGCCAATACCGGGGATATGATGGGAGAATTGAACAAAAAGCGTGGACGCGTGATGGGAATGAATCCGGATGAAGAAGGGATGACCTGTATCGAAGCGGAAGTTCCTATGAGCGAAATGCAGGATTTTGCGATGCTGGTGCGGCAGATCACGCAGGGTGCCGGATGGTTTAACCTGGAGTTTGCGCGGTATGAACAACTCCCAGCCCAATTGGAGGCCTCGGTGATCGAAGCGGCGAAATCGTTGCTGGCTGAATAAACCGGACCTGATCTTTTGATTTCCACTTTTATAGTTCCCTTTATATTTTTCTTTCCGTACAAAGCGCGGCAGGGTTTCCTGCCGCGCTTTGTACATACCGATGTAATTTTCTGAAATAAAGATGAACGCATATCCGCTCCTGTTATTCTACGGACTTGAGCGCTTCCACCATGTTGATTTTTTTGAGTTTAAAATGAACAGCAAAATTCACAATTCCGGAAAAAATCGCTGTCAGCGCCGCAGAAAACAGATAGCTGACCGGATGAATGACCCGTCCGAACATAATGATATCGATTTCAGCCGTGCGGATAATAAACCCGTGCAGAACAATGCCGAACGCAAGGCCGAATACAATTCCCAACGCCGTCAGAACCACGGTTTCTCTGCCGATATAGGCTGAAACCTCCCGGTCAAAAAAGCCCAGCACCTTGATGGTAGAGAGTTCCCGTTTCCGTTCTGCAACATTTACGTTGGAAAGGTTATACAGTACGACAAACGCGAGCATGGCCGCTGCAACGATCAGTACGAACACAATCACATTCAGACTTTCCACTGTATCCATAAAACTGCTCCGCACATCGGCGTTGTCCGAAAGGCCCAGCACAGATGCCTGTTCCATCAGCTGATGAGACAGCGTTTCTATATTTTCCGGCTGTTCTGCCTGCAAAAGCAGTGCATTGTATGCCGGGGGCTTTCCGAAAATCTGTTCATACTGATCCGGCGTCATATAAATATAATGCATCGCATAGTTTTCTGTAATTCCGGTGATCTGGACATCCTGTGTCTGATGATCCGAATCCTGTATGGCGACGGTATCTCCCACCGCACAGTCTAACAGCGTGGCCGCCTTTTCGGTCAGGACTACCCCCTCCTGGGTCAGGTCGATTGGCACTTTTCCCTGACGGGTATGCAGATCAATAAAATTCCGCAGAGAATCGATATTCTCCGGTACCATCAAAGTGACTGAAAGATTTTTGTCTTTCCCCTCCAGCTCAATGGTCTCCTGTAAAGTATACAGGCGGTCTTTCACACCATACTGCGGATCATCCAGAACCGCCTGCAGCGCATCCATATCTGCGTCCTCCGCTTCTGTGTCCAGCATCACCGTCATATCATAATGCCAAACCTCGTCAAACTGGAGCAAAAGAATGTCCGAAATGGAATCCTTCAAACCAAAGCCCGCCAGCATTAATGCCGTACAGCCTGCAATCCCCACCACTGTCATCAGCATCCGCTGCTTATATCGGAAGATATTGCGTGCGGTCACTTTTTTGATAAAGGATAAGTGTTTCCAGATAAAGGGGATTTTTTCAAGCAGGATTCGTTTGCTGGGTTTGGGCGCTTTTGGGCGCATCAGCTGGGCAGCCTGCGTGGTCAATTCGGCCCGGCAGGTAATGGACGCCGTCAGCGCGGTACAGGCAACGGCCACCAGGGTTGCCCCGATTGCATAGCTCCAGATATAAGCGCAGGTGATATCCGGCATCAAGTACATGATCTGATAAGCGCTGAAAATAATTTTGGGAAGGATTTTAAATCCGCCGGCCAACCCGGCTATACTGCCAATCAGACTGGCGGTCACGGCGTAAATTAAAAATTTGGCGATAATCGCACCGTTTCCATATCCCAGCGCTTTTAAGGTTGCGATATCCGACCGTTTTTCTTCTACCATTCTTGTCATGGTGGTCAGACAAACCAGCGCTGCGACGACAAAGAAGAACACCGGAAAAATTTTTGCAATATTGTCAATCCGGTTGCTGTCATCTTCAAAACCGCTGTATCCGGGATTGGAATCCCTGTTAAAAGCGTAGAGGGATACCGGTTTTAAGCTGCTGATATCCGCTTCGGCCTGTAGCAGTTTTTCTTCTCCGTCTGCAATTTCCTGCTGGGCCTCTGGCAGCTGTTCCTCATATTCAGCCCGGCCTTCTGCTAATTCCTGCCGGCTGTCTTCCAGCTCTTGCGCAGCATCGGCAAGCTGTTCTTCTCCCTCCGCGCGCTGGGTATCCAGTTCCTGCCGGCCCTGCTGATATTCTGCCGTAGCCGTGTCCAGCATGCTGCGGGTATTTGCAAGCTGAGCATACCCGTCTTCCAACTGTTTGGACGCATCTGCCAGCAGGCTTTCCGTGTTAGCCAGCTGCTCCTCCGCTGCAGCCGCCTGCTCAACGCCCGCCTGGTATTCTGCCTCATAGCCGGCCAGCGTCTGTTCGGTCTGCGCCAGCAGCTCAAAGGCCTGGTCCAGCTCCGTCTGTCCCTCTTCCAACTGCTGTGCCAGCGCATCCGTATAAGTTCGCACTTCCTCTGCCCGGTCCTCCCCATCCAAATAAGCAGAAAGGGTTTCTGCGAAAAGGGAATCGATGGCTGTCACCCCTGCTATGAGGTCTTCTTTCTGCTGCTCTGTCAGTACAGACGGATCGAGCAGCACCGCATGCAATGGATCAAGTAACGCCTGGGCAGCGGTGATTTCGGCCTGTTTATCCTCTGCCTGCTGCAAATTTTTCTGATATTCTTCCCTGGCCGTATGGAGTTGCTGGTTTGTTTCTTCCAATACAGCCTGCTGTTCCTGCAGTTCTGTCCGGCCTTCTTCCAGCTGTGAAAGTCCCTCTGAAAGCTCTGCCTGTTTCTGCTCCAACTCCTCGGTCGCGGTCTGATAAGCTGTCTCTCCGTCCTGTATCTGTGCCCAGGCATCCTGTAGCTTTTGTTCGGCTTCCTGTATCTGCTCTGCAAAATCCTGCTGGGCCTGCGCATATTCCCTTTCTCCGTCTGCCAGCGCGGCCTCTCCGTCGGATAGTTCCTTTTCTGCATCGGCTAACTGCTGTTTGGCCTCTTCCAGATCCTGCCGAGCCTGATCGATTTCTTCCTGTGCCTGTGCTTTAATTTCTTCCAGCCGCGCCGGGCTACGCGTCTCCAGCAGAGCAAGCAGCTGCGCTTCCTGTTCTTCGATCAGTGTATCATATGCCTCTGAAAACGGAGAAACTGTGTCGCTTGCCTGCAGCCGGACATAAACCTCCGTATACACATCCGAGTCAAACGCCTGTTCCTGAAGCATCGCAAAATAAGTCGTTTTCCCATTGCCGATGGAACTGGTTCCGCGCTCGATCGTAATGTATGTAGGAAGGTTGGCATAACCGACCACTGTATATTGGGTTTGAACCAGGAGATCGGTGTTTTCACCCGAAAAAGTGATGGTGTCGCCCAAAGCATATTGTTCGGACGCCTGGGCGTCCAACAGACACTCATCCGCGCTCTGGGGCATCCGTCCCTCCACCAGAACCGGCCGGTTCAAAAAATCGGGATCCTCTGTGGACAAATCCGGCAGGGACAGAACATGTACTGCCGTGCTGGAGTCCTCTAGAAAAAAATCCCCGCTGTAACCGGGCATTACACCACTGAGCTCCGAATTTTCCTGCAGGAGCGCCAATTCTGCCTCTGTCCACCCGTAAGAGGAGAGCAGACGAAAATCCGCCAACCGAGTGTCCCGGAAATAATCCTCTCCCATCGCCCGCATGTCCGGCCCGGTTGCCTTGACGCCGACAAAAAAGCCAACCCCCAGCCCAATAATCACCATAATGGAAAGGAACCGGCTGAAGGTCCGTTTAATTTCCCGAAAATAGTCCTTGAAAAGAGCACTCTTCATCTGATTGCCGTCCCCCTCCTGTTACCATTCAATCTGCTGAACGGACAAAGGATCTGCGTTCAAACGGATATTGCGCACTTTACTGCTGTTGATTTCAATCACCCGGTCGGCCATCGGTGTAATCGCATTATTATGGGTAATCAAAACCACGGTTGTCCCGGTATTCCTGCAGGTGTCCTGAAGAATCTGCAGCACATTCCGGCCGGTCGCATAGTCGAGCGCCCCAGTCGGCTCGTCACAGAGCAGCAGCTTGGGCCGTTTAGCGATAGCGCGGGCAATCGCCACCCGCTGCTGCTCCCCGCCGGACAGCTGGGAAGGGAAATTATTCATTCGGTCGGCAAGGCCGACGCTTTTTAACACCTCAGCCGCGTCCAGCGGATCCGGGCAGATCTGTGCTGCCAGTTCGACGTTTTCTAACGCCGTAAGATTGCCGATCAGATTATAAAACTGAAATACAAACCCGATATCCAACCGCCGAAAGCCGATCAGTTCTTTGGCTGAATACCGTGCGATATCCTTTCCATCGATCAGAATGCTGCCTTCGTCGCAGGTATCCATCCCACCCAGCATATTGAGTACCGTCGATTTGCCAGCGCCGCTCGGCCCGACAATGGCGGCAAATTCTCCTTTTTCAATTTCAAAACAGATATCGTCCGAAGCTGTAATCACAATATCGCCGGTTTTATATCGTTTATATACATGCTCAAATTGAACAAAAGCTGCCATCTTCATCCTCCTCTATTCATGAGACCTGATTCTAATATATCATAACCTATGCATGTTTTTTATGTAGAAAACGTGAATAAAGAATGAATATCTTATTCATATTGCATCTGGGAAAGGCCTATGTATGCTGCCAGTACTTCCGATCGAGATTCCGATAACGGATTGCCTCTGCAATATGGGAGGACCCGATCGTTTCGCAGTGATCCAGATCTGCGATGGTCCGTGCAATTTTTAAAATCCGGTCATAAGCTCTGGCAGAAAGCCCTAACCTTTCAAAAGCGCTTTTTAAAATATCGCGGGAGCGGCCGGTCAGCTGGCAAAATTGTTCCAGCTGGCCGGAGGATAGCTGCGCATTGCAGGTTATCCCTGTGGTTTGATATCTCTCCAGCTGGATGGCCCGCGCTTTGTCCACCCTTGCTTTGACAGCAGCCGAAGATTCTTCCTGCTGGGTGGAAGAAAGGCTCTCAAATTCCACCGGCATCACCTCAATATGCAGGTCTAACCGATCCAATAAAGGCCCGGACACCTTTGCCAAATAGCGGGAAACCTGCTGGTCGGTGCAGGTGCAGGGCCGAAATGGATGTCCGAAATATCCGCAGGGACAGGGGTTCATCGCAGCAATTACCATCATGGAGCTCGGATAAGTGATCGTACCGCTGGCACGGGAAATCGTCACTTTGCCATCTTCAATAGGCTGCCTTAAAATCTCCAGTACATTGCGGGGAAACTCCGGCAGCTCATCCAAAAACAGAACCCCATGATGCGCCAGGCTGATCTCCCCCGGACGTGGCATCACTCCGCCGCCCGTCAGCCCGGCAGCAGATACGGTGTGATGCGGCGCCCGAAACGGCCGGCTGCGGACAAGCGGCTGTTCTGCCGTGAGAAGTCCTGCCACAGAATGGATCTTTGTGATTTCAATCTGCTCTTCCCAGGTCATATCAGGCAAAATAGAGGGTAAGCGTTTGGCCAGCATACTTTTTCCGGAACCGGGGCTTCCGAGCATCAGTACATTATGCCCGCCTGCCGCGGCAATCTCCAGAGCGCGTTTTGCTTCCTTCTGCCCTTTCACATCGGAAAAATCGGGCAAATGCCCGGTTTCAGAATATGCCGGAATACTTGTGGTCACAGGGGATAATTTACGGATACCGGTCAAAAACCCGATCAGCTCGTCTACATGGGCGATGCCGAACACCTCGATTCCCGCAACGATCCCTGCTTCCGTGGCGTTGGCAGCCGGCACAAAAGCTTTTTGAAATCCAGCCTCTTTTGCCGCCAGCACCATCGGCAGCACCCCGTTTACAGCACGAACGCCGCCGTCCAGCGCCAATTCTCCCAGAAAAACCATGTTGTCCAGTGAAACTGCCAGCTGTCCGGTTGCCGCCAATATGGAAAGGAAAACTGGAAGATCATATAACGGCCCACTCTTCCGTATATCTGCCGGGGCCAGATTGATGGTGATTCTGCTGGCTGGAAACTCATACCCGCAATTCCGTACAGCCGGACGCACACGATCCCTGCTCTCCCGTACAGCATTATCCGGCAGTCCCACGATTTCAAAGCCGGGCATTCCCCTGGAAATATCGGTTTCTACCGTGACAATAAACGCCTGCATTCCCTGCAGCCCCATGCTGTATAATCGTCTGTACATGAAAAATCACCCCTCTTTTTCTAATTCCAGTCTACCATATTCCCCCTGTTTTGACAACCTCTATGGGCCAAAGTTTTTCACCTTTTGAACGCCGGAATCAATCGTTCAACCGTTTTCAGGCTGTTATCTTTTTGTAACTATTTTGTAACTATTCTTAACTGTTGTGTAATCAATTCTATCGGAAAGTATGCTATAATATGGTTGTATAGTCGCACGGATCCTTCCGCTCCTGCTAATTTTTGGGGGGCATAAAAAATGATTATTGGTTTCGTTGGGGCTATTTTAAAAGACTAATAATGTTTTCGACCGTATGTCCTCCTCACCGGGATACAAAAGGGAAAATACACCGCCGTGAACACGGCGGTGTATTTTTTTATCCCTCCATAACGGACCGGTTATGTTGGTATCAACCCGTCCTTGCCTGCAGGATATGGCCTATGTTGCGCGCTGTGGTCCTAAAAGATTACTCAGCGCAATAAACTGTTCCATTTGCAGTTCTTCTGCCCGAACCGTGGGTTTCAGCCCAGCCGCTGCAACTGCGTCCGCTACCTGCTGTTTTGGCAGCTGCAATACTGCGGACACAGGATTAATCAGCGTCTTACGTCTCTGGGAAAAAGCTGCGCGCACCAGCTGGAAAAAGAATGTCTCATCCTGCACATCCGCCGGGGTCTGTTCCCGTATATCCAGCCGGATGACACAGCTGTCCACATTTGGCGACGGCATAAAACTTCCCCTTGACACATGAAAGAGCAATTTAGGCTCGCTAAAATATCGGACGGCAATGCTGATTGCCCCGACAGACCGGGTACCGGGCAGCGCGCAGATCCGTTCTGCTGCCTCCTTTTGCACCATAACGGTAATACTGCGGATAGGCAGTCTGGATTCAAGCAAATGCATCAGGATAGGAGAAGTAATATAATACGGCAGATTCGCGCAGACCGCCACCGGCTGATCCGGGAATTCTTCCCTGAGCAGCTGCTGCAAATCCACTTGCAGAATGTCCTGATTGATGATCTTGACGTTGTTACATTCCTGTAGGGTTTCCGCAAGCACTGGCATCAGACGGGTGTCAATCTCAACGGCGACCACTTTGTCGGCCCTTTTGGAAAGTTCTACTGTCAGCACACCGATTCCGGTCCCAATCTCCAGAATTCCCCAGCCGGGAGCCGCATTTCCAAGCTCCGCGATCCGCGGGCAAACGCTGGGATTAATCAGAAAATTCTGCCCCAGTGTTTTGGAAAAAGAGAATCCATGCCGCGTTAATATTTCCTTAATTGTCCCGATATTAGAAAGTTTATCCATTCGCACGCTCCTGTTTTGCCGTTTTCTTTTCCTATTCCCCAGGTCCGGTGCCAAAGGCTTGCGGCCCGACAGCGCCGGCAAACAGACCGGTACGCAAAAAAGCCTCTATGCTTCGTGGGTTGTGTGCAGGTCAAACCTGTCGGCATGGTTTTTTTCCAGCGTCTCTAAGATCTGGTCGTTCTGGTTTTTGGCGTATTTATCAAAACCACGGCGCACCTGCAGAGAATCCTTGACCGATCCGGGGCCTGCAATACAGCCTCCCTTACACGCCATCCCCTCGATAAAATCTTCCGGCAGTTTTCCGGCTTTCAGCAAAGCGAGCGCCTTCTTGCATTCATCAATGCCGCTGCACTGTGCAATCCGGATATCGTAATTTTTTCCTTCTTCCGCCAAAACGCGGGTAACCGCCGCAGAAACGCCGCCGGATTTCGCAAAGCCTTTTCCGTAGCTGGTGGCTACCTCCGCTTCGTCCGTTTCCATCTCTGCCAGGCGGATCCCCTTTGCTTCAAACATGGCATCGAGCTCCTCAAAGGTCAGCGCATAGGGAATCTCCTGAAGATACTTGGCCAGAATATCGTTTTTCTTGGCAATACAAGGACCAATAAAGACAATAATCCCCTTGGGATCGATGGCACGGATATAGCGGGCAGCCGCTACCATTGGCGGTACAGTAGTGGATACATGTTCTTTCAGTGTCGGATAATGTTTTAAAATCAGGTTGACAAACCCAGGGCAGCAGGAGCTGGTCATCCGTTTCCCCTGTTCATAGTTTTCGACCAGTTCCCCTGCCTCATTCCGGGCTACCATATCCGCGCCCAGCGCCACCTCGTAGACCTCTTTAAATCCAAGTGCCCGAATCCCTGCCTTAATTTTTGCCAGATTGATATCCGGGCCGAACTGACCTTCAATCGACGGCGCAACCATGGCATAGACGTTCCAGTCACCGCAAAGGTCATGGATCACCGTAGTCATCATGGAAATGTCCGAAATCGCGCCGAACGGGCAGCCGACAACGCAGGCGCCACAGTTGATACATTTGGTGACATCAATGGTCGCAATATCATTTTCATCCATGCTGATCGCATCAACCGGGCAGGACTTCTTACAGGGCCGTTCAATGTCCACAATGGCATGATACGGGCAGGCCTCATAACATTTTCCACATTTTTTACATTTTGTTTTATCGATCACAGCGCCCTTCGGAGTCTTGGAAATTGCCCCGAAAGGACAGGCCTTGATACATTTCTGCGCCAGGCAGTTCTGACAGTTATCTGTCACCGTAAAGCGGCTGATCGGGCAGCCTTCACATGCGCAGGGGATGACATGCACCACCTGCGTGGGGTCCATATCAGTATACAGCACATCTCTGGGCGGACGGCCCAAAGCCAGGCGCACCCTCTGCCGGATAATTTCCCGCTCCCGGTATACACAGCAGCGGAATTTCGGCGTAATTCCCTGAATAATTTCAAAGGGAATGTCCTCCAATTTCTGATAAATGGTGCCCTCATACGCGTACTGCGCTACCGTTTTGAGCACGGCGCGTTTGATATCTACGATATCTTTGATTTCATCCATGAATACAGTTCCTTTCTCCATATCAGCTTATCCTTCCGGACCCGCCTTTTTCATAACCTTTGCAACTTCCCTGCAAAAGGATCATGATGGTCGGCTGTCCGGCTGTTTTTTTATCAATAAAAGTGCCGTGTAACCACTTTCCCAGCCTGTTTAGCCAATTCTGCCAGGTCATCCAGAATACGAAGCTTAATGCTCAAATCCACCGGAAGATTTGGATTTTGATGGGCCGGGTTAATCTTTTTCCCGATAAACAGGTTGAGGTGGGTACAGTCCTCGAGAATCATTTTGGCAATCATAGCCGCTCCATGCGGGATATCCAGACTTTGGAGCACACGGCTGTCTGTTGGCGCGGCCAGATATTCCCGCATCATATCCACTGTTTTTTTCAGGGTTAATACGCCCTCTGTCACCAGATCAATCCCCGGAATTTTGGCAATCGGGGGAACCTCCGGATCCAGATAGTCCATGCAGGTTACAACCTGCTCATGCAGCTCCCTGGCCACCAGATTGGCGCTGCTGCCCCCACAGACAATCCGCAGTCCCTCCATACTCATAAAATCCGTCACTAACCGCGCGTCATCTTCTTTATTCTCAGGCGGCCCGGAATACAGGTTGACGATTTTCTGAGGGATGATCTTGACCGTGGCAACCGTTGTATCGTCGCCGGGCTGCCCTGCATACAGATCGTTACAGGAGTCGGACAGCAGGCTTGTCAGCCGTGCCGACGTCATATCCGGCTCAGCCCGCTCTGCCAGGAAGGCCGAAACATTATCCCAATCCCAGCCGAAGTTTAGCAGCGCGCCAACCCCTGCAAAAATAACCCCGTCACTCAGCAGGGTGAGCACATCGCCGATCTGCAGATGGAAACGCGCTTCCCGGATCTGTTTGTGCGCAATCTCCCGTTGTGTATACTGGATGGGTACCAGCTTGCCGTCCCGGATAAAAATGCAGCCAGGGCAGTCAAACTCTGCCAGATAACATTCCCCGGTCTCATAATAGATCTGCAAAATGGCAAACGTCGAATAGGCCAGTTTCCGCACACTGCATACCGGCAGTGTATGGACGACGGTATCTACAGTATCTTCAATGCTCGCGCCACCCTCCATCATGGTCATCATAATTTTGGAGGTCAGGGTAGACAGGATATTTGCCTTTACGCCGCTTCCGAGTCCGTCAGAAAGCACCATAATAAACCGGTCTTCCAGCGGTACATACTGCACACGGTCTCCGCACAGTTCCTCCCCAAATTTGTTCAGGGATTTATAATTCGCATCAATATAAATGCGATCATGCATAAAAATTCCGCCTTTCCCTGTTGGAGTTATGATTCCTGCCCCTCTGTCCGAATCATTTCTTTAAGTTTATTCAGCGTCACTTTTGTTTCAGCCGTGGTTTCTCCCAGCAGGCTGGCAATTTCCTGGGCAACCGTCATCTGCTTATCGATGACCTTCTGCGCCATTTCGACAGATTCCATCTTCATCTTATAGCGCTGTTCAAAGAGTTTCTCTTCTGCGGTAATGTCCTTCATGATACCGATGGCCAGATTCTGCCCGGGGACATAAGTCACTGACAGTTCCACGGAAACCCCAATATTAGAATAAGTTACTTTTTTATCTAAAATGCTCCGCTTTTCGCTGATGACATTTAAGAAGTCAAGCGGGTCAATAAATTCCACCAGATAGCGGTCCAACGCTTCGGCGCGGGTGGTACGGAACAGCTTTTGCGCAGCCGCATTGATTTCCTTGATTTTCAACTCATCGTCTACGGCGATAATATAGTTAGGCGATGCGCTGATCACGACATTGGACAGGGTCTGGGAAATCTCATTCATATAAGGCATGCACATATACAACTCTGCTTTTCCCTGATAAACGGCGATCGCTTTATCCCGACAGGTCGGGTAGCCGCAACTGCCGCAATTGAGGTCAAATTCCGGAGAAGGCTTACCGATTTGCGCCAGGATCTCCCGAATTTTCCGTTCACCCGGAATATCCGCCCGCACCTCATCGCTCTCATACCGGCAGGAAATATCGGTTGTTTCCCCGGAAATACCCGCCGGCAGCATCTCTGCATGCTCGGCAATTTCCATTCGTGCTTTACAGGGCGCATGATTTCTCTGGGGCATCAGCGGTCCGTTGATACAACCACCGGTACAAGCGTTCACCTCAATGAAAGCATGCTCTATTTCTCCGGCCCGGATCTCTTCAAAGAGCTCTTTAAGATTTTCCAGCCCGTCTATGCTTAACATGGCGTAATCCGTTTGAGGCAGCGACTTGCGTATATCGGACAAAATACCGGTTGGGATCGGATAGATCGAGGAATAGGTCGGTTGGTTGTCCAGATTTCCTTCCGGCAGGGAATCCAGTTGGATTTTCTCCTGTTCCAGCCACTGTGCCAGCTGTTCAAAACTGATGACCCCATCGACGAACTGGCTCTGTGCGGCTTCGTCAATTTTGGACAGACAGGGCCCGATAAATATGACCTTGGTATCGGATCCATAGTATTCCTTGATCAGCTTTCCGTGCGCCTGCATCGGGGATAAAACAGGCGCCAGCAACGGCAGCAGGTCCGGATAATATTTGGAAACAAACGCATTGACCGTAGGACAGCATGTTGTCAAAATGGTGTGCATATCCCCACGCTGCAACAAATCAATATAGGCAGCCGTTACATGCGCCGCACCGATGGCAGTTTCCTGGATGATATCAAATCCCATCTGCCGGAGTGCCGCAAGCAGGCGGGTGCCGTTCTGCTTGCCGAACGCGGAAAAATAGGACGGCGCGAGACTGACCGCAGTATGTATGGCAGGATCCTTGAGCCAGTGTCGGATCGGCTCCAGATCATTCAGGTAGGATTTGGCATGCTGGGGACAGACCATAATACATCGTCCGCAGAGAATGCACTGGTCTCCGATGACCGCTACCTGACCGTCCTGATACCGAATCGACTTAACGACGCAGCTTTTCAAACACCGATAACAGTTTTTACAGTTTGCTTTCTTCACCTTGATCAGACTCATCGCCTGCACCTCCATTGCCCAAATACTGATTGCCTGCAGAGGAGGCTACAGTCTGGGAAGAACTTCATTTTCCACAAAAGCCGTCAGCTCATCCGGCTTAAGCGAGTAAATGGTATCATTCCACTTGACCGATACCCCGTCACATCCGCATTTTTCCATGCAAAAAGAGCCGCGCAGAGTCACCCGGTCCGTCAGCTGACGCTCTTGAATTAACTGTTCAAGCCCCGCAATAATCGCGCGGGAATTTTTCAAATGGCAGGAACTTCCGATACATACGGTTAAATCCATTTGATTCATCTCCTTCATCTCTTCTATTGGATGGGCGTGCCCTTCCTGACAAAACTGTCGTCCTGTCTATCTGCAGATAGATGGACTCTCTTTCTATTGTACCGCGCTGTTAAATTTGTGTCAATCGGTAACTGCAATTTTCGACAGGGAATGTTTGATAAAAAAGCCATTGTTCTTTGTATTCTTTGCATAATTTTTCCTGAAAGTGCTATTTTCCAAAATCTTTCTGTATAAAAATAATACACGGACTGCAACAAAAATAATACCATTTCCCACTTATATCATGTACGAGTTCCGGATCAGATGCCGGAGATGACAGAAAAAAATTTTTTTGGAGGTGGTTTGCAAACCCGGATCAGGCTATCCCTTTCGTGTATGCCGCCTGGACAACGACATACAAACGAAAAACTTGAAAACGAAAAAAATGACAACAGAAACCCCGGCAGAAGACTCAGCAGAGCCTTTTGCCGGGGTTTCTGTTTTATATGCCGTGTTTTCGATTGTCCTGTTCTGCTGCATTGGGCGGCGCCATCAGGAACCCGCTCATGCATCTCCTTCGGAAGGCTGCGTTTCCTGCCCACGCATCACACTATCGGCAATTTCCCGAAAAACCGGACCGGCCGATAGATTGCCGGACTCCCCGCCCTCGCAGAGGACCGCTGCGACATATTCCGGATTTTCTGCGGGAAAAAATCCGACGATCCACGCTTGATTGATTTCTTCTCCGTTTTCATTATACCGTCCGGTCTGGGCTGTTCCTGTTTTTGCACCAGCGGTCGTGACAGTCGGCAATCCTTCCTGATTGGCCTGGTCTTCCAGTGCGGAAACCATAAACGCCCGAATCTGAGCCGCTGTTTCCGGGTGGATGGCGGCCACCGGGGCCGGTGGCCGTTCCGCAGCATCCACCTGTATGCCGTCCTCGGTTGTTCCCTCCACCAGCCAGGGTGTCTGTGTTTTGCCTCCCTGCACGATGCAGGCCGTCATCTGGGCCGCCTGCAAGGGGGTCATGGTCAGTAATCCCTGACCGAAGCTGATGTTGGCCAGATCTCCCGGATTGGGGAGTGCATCCGCAGAAGGTAGACTGCCCGCAGCGCCAACGATCCCATCGGCTAAAAAAATACTTTTGCCAAGCCCCATATCCGATGCTGTCTGCAAAAGTTTTTCCTTTCCGATTTTTTCTGCCAGAACAATGAAATAGGGATTACAGGATACTGTAAAAGCCTCTTTCATGCTCAGGGTTCCATGTCCATCCCGGTAATGGCAGTGAAACACTACTCCGTCGATGTCCACACTGCCTGTACAGGTATAGGAAAAATCAGCTGGAATTCCTGCTTCGAGAGCGGCAGCCGTGGTGACAATTTTAAAGATAGAGCCGGGACTGAAGGCATAGAGCGCCCGGTTGATCATGGGTGCTGTCTGGGTATCGGCAATACTCTCTTCCAGTGCGTTAGGAGAATAGGACGGGAAACTGGCCATGGCCCGGATTGCGGAAGTTTTCGCATCCAGGACGACAATCGCCCCGGATTCGATATACTGAGCGCCTGCCCGCTCGCAGATATCCTGAATCCGGCTGTCCAGCGTCAAAACCACCCCGCCTGTTGCCTCTGTCTGACCAAGCGGTTCTGCCTCTACCCCCTTGATATACCGTCCGGTTGCATCAACGGTGAAGGCCAGCTGGCTGGAAACGGTCTGGCGTTTTAAAAGGTCGTCATAGGCTGCTTCGATGCCGGTCACCCCCTGCCCGTCGGCATTGGTATAACCAATTACATGGGCGGCAGTCTGACGATCCTGATACCGCTCATAAGTCTGATAAACATCCAATCCCGGAAACGCCTTGGATGGATGCTTGAGCCGGATGGCAAAGGGCCGCCCGCTCTCCATCTGCTGCAGAATCCCTTCCCGGCTGACACCTCCAGGGGAATCGGCTTCCCGCACCAGAAAATCCACAAGCCCTCCGCTTCCCTCTGCCACCGGATAGACAATTCCCTGGAATACCTCTTTCCGGTTCACCAGCGGCCGCAAATGGCAATCATAGATCTGTCCCCGGCTTTCCTGGACCGTTAATGTATAGCGCGACTGGTTCTGCGCGGCCTGCACCAGGCGGTCATCCTCTGTCAGCGCATAAATCCGCATCGAAAGCAGGGAAAAAAGCAGGGTAAAACAAAAAAACACGGTAATCAGCTGTTTTTGCATCGATTCACACCACATCCTTTGCATGTTTTCTATAGTATGCCCAGGATACTCTGTCAATATCTGTTGATTGGTGTTGACGGAACCAGAGATCTTTGCTAAAATAAGGTTAATGTCGGAAAAAGAAAGGTGCGATTCAGATGGAAGGCTCCAGAACATTTGCTTTAGAAACCAATATCACTTCGTTAGACTATAGAAAGACAGCTTATTACGCGGCTTTTCTACGGAACAAAGCAGTTTTGCCCCTGTTGCTCGCGGGAATCGTCGCTAGCATTCTGGCCCTGGTTATCGAACTGGCTGTCCATCAGCAGTTTGGCTTTGTTTCCTTTGCCGCTGTGATGATCCTGGTGCTTGTAGTAGTGTACGGCGTGGTTGTCGAATGCCGGATCAGCGGATATATTCGCTCCAGCAAAAGCCGTTTTGAAACTCCCACTCAGGTTTCCCTGTCTGCAGAAGGGTTTTCCTGCCAAAATGAATTTTTTTCTTGCCGGCTTCCCTGGGAACAGGTCTACCGGATTGATGAGATGAAGGATTTTCTGCTGATTTATATCAGTACCCGCCAGTTTGTGATTCTTCCCAAAAATGCCATGGAATCAGAAAGCGCTGTGCTGGATTTAAAAAAATTGCTGCTGGAATCGGTTGAACGTTCGAAAATCCATTTCCGTGACCGGTAACAGGTTTTCCTTTTTTGCAAAATGTATCCGCCAAAAAGAACACGGGTGCTTTGAATCGAAGCGCGATAACATATTTAAATATACAAAATATGCAAAATATTCAGAATATACAGAAGGGCGCTGCAGGCCTGCAGTGCCCTTCTGCCGTTAAAGCGACCCCTGTTTTTGTATTGCCATCACCATCATCACCTGTATGTCAAGCACGCGACAAAAATATATCTGAAAACAGAAATCTGCAGTCATTCATCGCTGATGTTCTGAAATGTTTCCTCCTGCGTGTCATATTGGCTTTGTGTGTTTTCAATCTTATTCTTTTGTCTCGGAAGATATTTTATGAAAACGTATCACCCACTGGTTAAACATTTCTTCTGATCCATCATATTTGGATTTCTGAATGGCCATGGATATTTGTGCTGCATCGCTTTGGCAATCGGTTAATTGGGATGTAACATATCTGTCAATGTATTGAACATCTGAAGAAAGTCCATGAACAGGTTTCAATAGCGGTTTATCCTGAATGGAGCCATACATTTCCTGATCGTCGGCTTTCATATGATGAAGAATTATTACAAACTGGTTGATACGCTTCTGGTTGTGAACTGTTAATGATGCGAGTATCAGGAGATCGTATCTGTCATTTTTTTGCACAACAACTGGATTGAGCTGAGGCGTTATTTTTAAAAAGCCTTTAAATTCAGCTGGTATGCTTGTTTCTGCTGCTTTTTTGTAGCGACCAATAGAGATTGAGGATGATGGCATGTCCAATTTCTGATATCAAGCAGTTCGTTCAGTCCTTCTACCACCTCATCAGAAAGCGATGCGGTTAAATAGCCTTCTTTTCAAGATATTTTCGTAAACTGATATATGAAAATGAACGACTCTGATGGTCTGCGGATAACTTCAAAATCTTACGTTGTCTGTACAGAAGCTTATCATTAATATCGTCATATGCTTTAGCAGGAATATATTTTGCATCAGAATTGAATAAAAGAGTTTCTGCTTCGTCGGCGTATCCCCTGTATTTTTCTCAGTTTACAATTACTCCAGAAATCAGCATTTCAAGGGCAACACATCTATTTTGAATATCATCAATAGCAAACTGCTTGAACTGCTTTTTGGAACCGTTAGACATAAAACTTTCCCCCTGCAATCATGCGATTCTGCTGAATGGATGTGCTTACTCAATCAATCATCATACTAAAACTTCTCACAAAACTGCTTGACCCGTTTTGTGTATTGATCAATGTCTGTTTTTATCGTGCTTTTATAATGATTGAAATTTTCGTTCTGCGGAACAATTTTGACTTTTTTATTATCATAATCACAAACATCCCATCATCCGGGTATCGTATTTCACGATTTCACTTTTATAAGGCATTTCATCTCTCCATTGATCTGAACGGTTTACCGGTCAGGCTTTATATGAAATCAAGGCTCCATTATTATCCAGCGCAGTTTGTCCACAAGACAGTATGAGCAATTGCAGGTAAAAGTTCAGGGGATCCCCCGCCCGATTCATTTGTTTTCTGACTTTGGCCGCTCAATACTGCCCTCGCTTTTATCCATCTGCTCCGCCAGTTCAAAGAAGATTTTCCCTTTCTACACATCTACACATCTACACAGCAATAACTGCAAAGTATCGGCCGGATCCGCTGTTTCCCCGATTTTCAGCACCCAGGCGGTTATTTCCCTCCAACACCAGCCAGGCCCTGCGGCTTTTTACCGCAGGGCCTGGCTAAACTTATTATGCGCAAACTATGCACAGACTATGCACGAATTATGCACCAATCGCACGCATAAAGGATTCGTTTTTTTCCAACAGTCTGAAAATAGGGCACCCCAGTACTGTTACAACCACGAATTCTCCAAAAGCCACGCTCAAAAAATTGAGCCAGAATGGCAGTTCCTGAAATAAAATGGTCAATTCCGCCCCAACAATCAACCCATTAGCAAGCACCGGAAACAGCGACGCGATCCAAATATTTTTTCTGCAAAGTACAATCCCCACAACAGCGATAAGTGTCGCCAACGTTCCAAATCCGATATCCCAAATTCCCAAAGGGCTGAAAAAATTAGCGATCAGGCAGCCCACCGTCATCGAAACCGCATAATCTTTATGGTAAACACAGAGCAGCACCAGAATTTCTGAAATCCGGAACTGCACAGAGCCATAAGAAAGAGGAGAGATTGCAACAGTCAGAACCACATAAACCGCTGCCGCCATCGTCATTCTGGTTAATCTTTTTACATTTCGTGTCATATTTCATTCTCCTTGTTTTTTAGTTCTGGGATGGTTATGCAAGGAACATCCCGAAACAGATAAGTCACATAAAAAGGCGCTGCCAATCGGCAGCGCCTTCCTTTGTCATTTTTAAGTATATAACCAAAGCATGCCCGACAGGCATGACTCAACAGTCATATAGAAAGCGCAAAACAGGCGTTGTCCAGGCGCCTGTCCGCGTCCACAGGAGCCCAAAGAACCGAATTACTTCAGTTCTACTTTTGCGCCGGCTTCTTCCAGTTTCTTCTTCATTTCCTCAGCGTCTGCTTTGGATACAGCTTCTTTGATGGTCTTCGGAGCGCCGTCAACCAGCTCTTTTGCTTCTTTCAGGCCCAGACCGGTGATTTCTTTTACAGTTTTGATTACGTTCATTTTGCTGTCTCCAGCAGCAGCCAGAACAACATCAAACTCTGTTTTTTCTTCAACAGCAGCAGCAGCCGGAGCAGCAGCAGCGGCAACAGCAACCGGAGCAGCAGCAGATACGCCGAATTCTTCTTCCAGAGCTTTAACCAGTTCGGACAGTTCCAGAACTGTCAGTGCTTTTACGTCTTCGATTAATTTTAATACTTTTTCACTAGCCATGGTAAAATCCTCCATTAATTTAATTCTTGTTTTTCATCTTTCCCTACAGATCTTCATCCATATCTGTATGAAGATTACGCAGACTGCTTTTCCGCAATCTGATTCAGAGCAATCACCAGCCCACGCAGATTTGCATTGAGCACGTTGGCAAAGCCGGAGATCGGCGCATTGAGTCCGCCGAGCGCCTTTGCGATAAGAACTTCCCTGGAAGGAAGTTTTGCCAGTTCATTGACGCCGTCCACGCTCAGAACCTTACCCTCTACAAAGCCGGCCTTAATATTAAACACATCCTTCTGCTTGTCAGCAAAAGCGGCCAGAATCTTTGCCGGAGCCACTGCATCCTGACTCAAAGCAATCGCGGTTGTGCCTTCCAGAACCCCGTTGAGTTCCTCCAGATTTGCGTTTTTCGCTGCAAAACGGAGCATGGTGTTTTTGACAACGAAATAATCCACTCCAGCTTCACGCAGCTCTTTACGGAGCTTTGTATCGTCTGCAACACTGATGCCCTTATAGTCAACGATCACGCCGGAAACTGCGTTTTGCAGCTTTTCCGTCAATGCAAGGACCAGTTCCTTTTTGGACTGTAATACTTTCTCATTTGGCAACTTGATTCACCTCACCTTTTTCCGGATCACTCCGGTCCATGAAGCCGCCGGTAAAAACAAAAAACTCTTTTCCTGCACAACCGCAGAAAAAGAGCATAAAGATACGAATGATATCGAATCAGCTTGCTTTTCCTCGGCAGGCGGCCTGTTGGCGGTTACGGAACAAATGTTCCACCTGCTGTCTTTAGAAATACAGCGTTTTTAATTATAGCAAACAGATATGCCTTTGTCAATACCCAAATCAAACAAAAAGCAAAACATGCAAGCCGGATAATCCGATCAAATTGCCAGATTTAAACCGCAAGCATAAAATCTGTCTGTCTCCGAGTAAAAATGAAACTTCCGCCGCCAAAGCGGCGGAAAGTTTATTTTCACTTGTCTGCAAGAAGCGAGCGTAAAACTTACGCGAATCTTGCAGTATTGATGCGTACGCCCGGACCCATCGTAGAAGCGACGACACAGGACTTAATATACTGGCCCTTTGCAGCAGCCGGCTTTGCCTTAACGATTGCCTCCATGAGTGTGTTAAAGTTTTCCTCCAGCTTCTCAGCTTTAAAGGAAGCTTTTCCAATCGGGCAGTGAATGATGTTGGTTTTATCCAAACGGTACTCGATTTTACCGGCTTTCGCTTCTGTAACTGCACGCGCGACATCCGGTGTTACCGTACCCGCTTTGGGGTTTGGCATTAAACCACGGGGACCAAGAACCTTACCCAGTCGACCGACAACACCCATCATATCCGGGGTTGCGATTACTACGTCAAAATCCATAAAGCCGTCGTTCTGGATCTTGGTGACAAATTCCTCTGCGCCAACATATTCAGCTCCAGCCTCTTCTGCCAGCTTAACGTTCTCTCCTTTTGCAAAAACGAGAACACGAACCTGTTTACCGGTTCCGTTCGGCAGCACAACAGCGCCGCGAACCTGCTGGTCAGCGTGACGGGAGTCCACGCCTAAACGAACATGGACCTCTACGGTCTCATCAAATTTTGCCTTTGCCGTATCAACGACCAAAGACAAAGCCTCTGCAGGATCGTACTGTTTTGTACGATCAATGGTTTTTACACTATCGGTATATTTTTTACCGTGTTTCATGACTTTTTTCCTCCCTCATGAGTGGTCTAAGACTGTCTACAGCCTTTAACGGAAAGTTCCTCCCACCAGCGGGGTCAACTAATCGACTACTTCAATGCCCATGGATCTGGCTGTACCAGCCACCATGCTCATCGCAGCTTCGAGGCTGCCTGCATTCAGGTCAGGCATTTTCTGCTCGGCGATCTTTTGAACCTGCGCCTTTGTAATCTTTGCTACTTTTGTTTTATTGGGCACGCCGGAACCGCTTTCAATTCCGCAAGCCTTTTTGATCAGAACCGGGGCCGGCGGTGTTTTGGTTACGAATGTAAAAGAGCGGTCTGCGTAAATTGTGATAATAACCGGAACGATGGTTCCCATATCGCCTTTTGTGCGCTCGTTATATTCTTTTACAAATGCCATACCGTTTACGCCGTACGGACCGAGAGCCGGACCGACCGGCGGCGCCATGGTTGCTTTACCTGCAGGGATCTGAAGCTTCACGATACCTACTACTTTCTGAGCCATTGTTTGCACCTCCAAAATAATGTGGTAATCGGCGGAACAGACATTATCTCCGTTCCTCCCACGGTATGCAGCCGCCCTTTGGCCGCTGCATACAAATCAAACATAGAATGCGCTAGTCTTTTACAACCCGCACCTGTCCGAGATCCAGCGCAACCGGAGTTTCCCGGCCGAACATGGAAACGGCCACCTGCACCTGGTTGTGCTCCAGATCGACGGTCTGGACCGTACCGACAAACCCTTCCATTGGGCCGTCAATAATCTCCACACTGTCGCCTACAGCATACTGCACTTCTACCTGCCGCACCTCAACACCCAATGCGTCCACTTCCTCTTTGGTCAGCGGAACCGGTTTTGAAGACGGGCCGACAAAACCGGTAACGCCGCGGATATTCCGCACGACATACCAGGAATCATCGGTTAAAATCATTTTCACGAGCACATAGCTCGGAAAAATTTTGCGTTCTACTTCACGCTTCTGGTTATCCTTGATTTCGATCACTTTTTCCGTGGGGACCCGCACCTCATGAATCAAGTCATGCAGTTTACGATTTTCCACCACTTTTTCAATGTTCTGCGCCACTTTATTCTCGTATCCGGAATAGGTGTGGATAACATACCATCTTGCAGTTTCTGACATAAAGATCAGTCCCTTCGTGGGTTAAGCCTGCTGCAGCAGTAACGCCACAAGAGCGTTGAACACCCAGTCTAACCCCCAGATTACAAGTCCGACAATCAACATGGTGATCAAGACAACGATCGTGTTGTTCAACACCTGTTTTTTTGTAGGCCATACAATCTTTTTGGTCTCGCCTTTTAAGTCTCTGAAGTACTTCCCGATGCGTTTGAAAATATTTGGCTTTTTTTCTTTTACCGTAGATTCATTCGCCATTTTCTAACCATCCTTTCCGTTACTTCGTTTCTTTGTGAGGGGTGTGTTTGCGGCAGAAACGGCAGTACTTGTTCATTTCAAGCCTGTCCGGATCATTTTTCTTGTTTTTGGTCGTGTTGTAATTGCGCTGTTTGCACTCTGTGCAAGCCAAAGTAATCTTTACCCTCATATCGGCACCTCCTGTATGATCGGATTTTTTTGCCTCCCTCTAAGGGATCCGCGTTGGGATACGGATCTGTTTTTTCACGCGTCCGCAGCTTCTCTGCAAACCTGGCATAAAACGGGTCTTTCCTGTGCAGCGCGGATTCGCCGCATCCCAGACCCGAAAAAATACGCAAAAAAATAAAACCCTTTTAGAGGTATTACAATAGTAGCACAATCTATTTTGTTCGTCAAGATAAAAATTAAACTTTTCTATTTTTATGGACAAGTTTATAAAAAATGCCTTCCATGCAGAAATTTTCAGTGCCGAAACAGACAAATTGCACAATAAGAAGGCGCTTTTTTAGAGCCTTGTCCGCAGACCTTGCCTGCCGCCGGACAAACCCGGCGCTTACGCTGCGCCCGTATAAAATACCGGAGCGGTCTAGGACCGCTCCGGTTAAACCGGCTGGACTTATCTGGCCGGAGAACTCTCTTCTACCGTAAGGCAAGAGGATTCTTCAACTGTTGTCTCTTCTTTCTGTTCACCCTGTGCCAGGTACTGGGTCACAACCGGGTCGCAGAAAGCATATTTGCGGAGAAATGCGTTGGGGTTCTCCGGATCTGTCACTACCGGAGAGGTGTGGTGGCGATAAAGCAGTTCGACCAGCGGATATACGTCAATCCAGATTTCCTGCCCCCCTTCCTCCTGAGACGGGTCAAAAATCAGCTGCATGCCGAAATGCAGGTGGGGTGTCTGCATGTTGTTGACATTTTCTTTCTGGCTGTATCCGGTCATTCCCAGATACCCGATCAGGTCGCCGGCCTGAACCAGCATCCCCTCCTCCAACCCTTCTGCATAGGGCGCGTCTTTTCGCAGATGAGCATAATAATAGTACCGCTTTTTATCCAGACTGCGGATCCCAATTCGCCATCCGCCGTACTGATTCCAGCCCAGATGTTCAATAATTCCGCTTTCTACCGCCATAATCGGGGTCCCGATCTGTCCCATCAGATCATTGCCCAGATGTTTCCGGGTAAATCCGTAGGTGCGGGAATTTCCAAAGTCTTTATAATGTTCAAAGGCATATCCATGGCCAATCGGTGAATAGGCTTTTAGCCCGTACCGCGTCTCCAGAACCGGTTGTCCGGCAGCGTCTACCTCCCCAGTGCCGATCTGATATTCCCCGACGAAGTTGTCCAGAACTGCGCCGTATGCTTCCCGGTAATAATCAAAATAGGAAAGATTTTCGGTGATCGTTTCCAGCGTCTCCCCTTCCTGGAGACGGCGGGCAATAGACTCCAGGTCACTGTGCCGGTATCCTTTCCAATTGTTTCCGTTTTGTGCAGCAACACAGGCCAGCAAATCCACCCAATCGATCGATTCCCCACGGTTGTGTGCCTCAATATCGAGCTGAAGCGCTTTCTCCAGCGCTGTATAGGGGATATTAAAATCTACCCATTTGATAAACTGCCCGGACTCTTCTGCCTGCGCGGCGGTTCCTGAAAAATAGGCGCCAAAATTCAGGGCGATCAGCAGAGCGAGAATAGCGGCTGTAATAAAAAAACCGGTATGTCTGCGCATGGTCTGTCTCCTTTTCCTGTTTTTGTTTTATGTGTATGTCAGCTTTTTCCCTGCGATTATGAACAAATTGTAAAAACTTTGCAGGAATTCTTGTGCCGCTTGAATAAAAAATTTATTATGGAATTATGGAAAATGAAAAAGCTGCAGGAAAGGAAAGCCAAAGATGACTCAGAATCAGAAAGAACAGAATCAGGATCAGGAAAATAAAGTGACAGCCCTGCCGGAAACGGCAGAACTGACGGCAGAACCGATAGAAAAACAGCCGGCGCCGGCCGCGGAAAACGGGACAGAAAGCGGCCAGGAGAACGCCGCCGGTGGGTGCGAGACAAATCCGGCCCAGAATGCAGAGA
Organism: Candidatus Falkowella caecavicola; assembly: GCA_904420125.1. GTDB lineage: Bacteria > Bacillota > Clostridia > Oscillospirales > Ruminococcaceae > Falkowella > Falkowella caecavicola. The sequence goes on from CAJFUK010000033.1 coordinate 36,026, forward strand.
GTGAAAACAAAGAAAAGAAAAATATTTTTGCCAAATGGACCGAAAAACGGCTGGCGTTTCATGTGTCCAAACCCGCTAAGCCAGAGAAACCAGAGAAACCGGCCAAACAGGCCCGTCCGGGCAAGATGGAGAAGGCAGATAAAGCGCAGAAACCCGAACCACTTGCCAAAGATAAATCGGCACCCGCTTCTACACAAAAGGCATCTGGGGTGCGAAATTCCCTGTATGAAATTATCGGCCTTGTGTATTGCGCGTTTTTTTTCATCGGCGGCGGGGCAGGGCTGACCTATGGACTGAACAAGCAGGTTTCGGCAGGCCCTTTGTTTGGATATATTGTGGCTGGAACAGCCTTTGGGCTGGGGATCAGCGCGCTGCTTAACGCTGTGCTGGTTTTGATAGACCGGTATAAGAAAGCGCAGTTGTAAAATAAAGATTTTTGTATAAAAATTCAATTATTTTTTATAATTATCAACGAGATCTATATATATTGTACATATGTCTTTGCGTTTTTGCCGTCTTATCGTGATTGATATTGACATTCTTTGCTGCTTTGTAGTAAAATATAGTTAATTTGACGCCGCCTTTGTTTGATTGGGAAAAACAGGCTGTGCCAGATTACGGGCGTGAGATAGGCGCGCCCAATCACTATGTGTTTTTTATTTTGGGAGGTAGTAATATGAAAAAACTATTGGCGCTGCTGTGTGCAGCGGTCATGACAGTTTCCGTATTCGCAGGCTGTAATACAGAAACCGAACCGTCCGATTCCAGTGTAGAATCCAGTGATGTATCCAGTGAATCTTCTGAAGAGTCCAGTGAGGCTTCTACAGAGTCTTCCGAGGAGTCCAGCGAGGCTTCCGTTGAGTCTTCCGAAGAATCCATCGAGACTTCCGTTGAGTCTTCTGAACAGTCCAGCGAGACTTCTACAGAATCTTCCGAAACCACTACCGCTGCCACAGATCCGATCACAATTCCCGTTAACGACATCGTCGGCCCCGGCGCACCGGTTGTTGTTGACCTGAAAGACTATACGGACAACGTTGAAGGCATCCGTAAAGTAGAAGTGTATTTCTCCGGTATCAGCGAAGAGGAAGGCTTCTGGTTTGGCGGTACCGTTACCTCAACGGACTGATTAACTGGGAATTCGAAACCCTGGAAGTAGAAGGGGAAGAATATGAAGGCCAGCCGGTAACCAAGAGAAGTTTTGCGGTTGTAAACGGCGACTATGACACCATCACCCATTACATTGCATGGGATACCAACCTGGAAACCGTTGGTGCAAACGAATACAAGGATGCTGTCAACATGGAATTCATGGAGAACGGTACAGGTAAAACTACGGTAAACCTGCCGGAAGGCAAAACCATTCTGAACAATGATCAGGGACCGGAAATCACCGTTAACCTGGTTTATATCAACGAAGCGATCACAAGCTACCTGACAGTAGACCAGATCGTGTTGTCCTTTGAATAATGGGCCTATCACACATACTAATTTTGCGGCGGAACATTTTCTGTTCCGCCGCTTTTTGTCGGCTTCTCTTCATCAAAGGCCCAGGGCATGATGCTGTTGTCATCATGCCCTGGGCCTTTCTGTCCTATTAGATTCGCCTTATCGCAGGCCGGTTTTCTCCAGTACCTGCCGGGCAATCACCATATGCCCCACATGATTCGGGTGCACCCGATCCAAAGACCACTCTGTATACGGGGACGTCTCCAACCGCGCCAGGAACTCTTTCCGGATATCCACAAGCGGCAGCCGGTACTGTTCGGATAATGCCTGGACAATCTGCGCATAAGCGTCCACATCTTTCCGCATCGGATCCTCCGGATCCACCTCCAGAAAATACGGTGTCAGCAGATACATTTCCCGTACATGGGGAATGGTCTGTTCAATCAGATGCCGCAGATTTTCGCGGTAGCGGTCTGCGGGCACATGTGCCTGCGGATTGCCGTCATATTTCCTCCAAACATCATTGACCCCTATCATCAGGGTAACATAATCCGGTTTCAGATCCAGAACATCCGTCTGCCAGCGCGCGCAAAGGTCTGCTGTCGTATTGCCGCTGATCCCTGTATTCAAAATTTCCAGGGAAAGTTCCGGACGGAACGCGCGAACATAGGCGTTTACATAGGAGACATAACCCCAGCCCCGGCTGTCCGGCGTCCCATCCTGCGGATACCGTCGGCCGCAGTCAGTGATTGAATCTCCTGTCATGACCAGTCTTCCGTTTGTAATCATTGCTGTTTCCTCCCGTTCTGCCGTGCTCCGGCTTGCCTTTATCTGTATTATAGTTTGCCGGAAGCAATTTTGCAATCCCCAAAACATAAAGATACTTGACTTTCCCGCCTCTCTTAGATAGACTGAATAATAGAAAGAATGGGCAGGAGGTAACTATGGACTGGACAGAAATTATCGTCGAAATTCCCACCGCGCAGACGGAAACGGCCTCAGCGATTGCGCAGATGGTCGTTCCCTACGGGATTTATATTGAAGACTACGCCAATCTGGAAACAGAGGTCCGCGAGATTGCACGGATCGACCTGATTGATGAGGAACTGCTGCAGAAAGACCGCAGCCATTCCAAAATTCACATTTATATCAAGCCGGCAGAAAATCCGATGGAAGCGGTTTCTTTTCTTCGGGAACGTCTGGAAGCCGAAAAGATTCCCTATTCGATCCATACGCTACAGGTCAAAGAAGAAGATTGGGAAACCACCTGGCAAAAATATTACCACCCCATGCGGGTAGGCCGTCATATGATGATCTGCCCGTCCTGGGAAACCTGTACGCTCGCTGAAGGGGATCTGCAGATCACCCTGAATCCGGGCATGGCTTTCGGCACCGGTACGCATGAAACCACCCGGCTGTGCATGACTTTGCTGGAACAGCATACCGCGCCGGATAAAACCATTCTGGATATCGGCTGCGGTAGTGGTATTCTCGCCATCACCGGCGTGTTGCTGGGCGCAAAGCGTGCTGTAGGCGTCGATATTGATCAGCTGGCGGTGAAGGTGGCCGAGGAAAACGCGGCCCTCAATCGGGTGTCCGACCGCACCCAATTTCTCCTGGGGGACCTGACAGATCAGGTATCCGGACAGTATGATATCATCTGTGCGAATATTGTCGCGGATGTGATTATCCGCCTGCTGGAGAATATACAGACATTTATGGCGCCGGGGGCGGTTTTGCTCTGTTCCGGCATTATTGTCGAACGGGAGCCGGATGTGGTGTCTGCCCTGCAGGCACATGGATTTACCGTGACCAATATTCTGCATGAAGGCGGCTGGTCTGCCATCGAATGCCGGCTGGCCTGATCGCCTGTCGAATGCCTCTGGGTTGGATGCCACGATTGATACAAGCCATCAGCAGGAACTCCCTCCTGCGGGATAAGAATGTTAAAGAGCAGAAGACTTGCATAAACAAAGAAAAACGAGCAGACGAAACTTTTTCGTCTGCTCGTTTTTCTGTTCAATATCCGCCATACTACATACTGCTGTTGAATCGGGAAAGCCTGACGGAGAACCGGGCGGGAAAGGACTAAAGTATGGGAAGATGTCCGGTCTTACCGTCCAACGAAAGGTTTGAAGTCCGCACAGCAGGCCCAAAAGACTGTGCGGCGCTCCCGCCAGGCCCGGAAGTACCGGGCTGCCTCCCGTGTCGCATGGTCTTATTATGGAAACCTGCCTGCCAAATAGGGCCGACCGAGGACTGTTTGCCTGCCGCCGGTACAAAAACAGTCAGAAAAAACGACCGTAAAAGGATATGAACGGCCGTTTTCATGTTTTTGCTATTTATACCTGTTTTCCGGTATCCCTAAAAGTAAAAATACCGTCATAGTCACAATTCAGCGCATCAGCTATTGCTCTGCATTCTTCTTCGGTTAGCTTATCACGATTGAGTTTGTTATATAAATAAGTTCCAGTATACCCCATTTTTTCGCTTAAGTCTTTTATTGTCATATCTCTTTCTATAAGAATTGATTTTATCTTTTTAGCCATGCTCATTTCTGACCACTCCTTTTGGTTAATTGTAACCGATAATAAGTAAATAATCAATTTTAAAATTAGTATTAACCGTATAAAAACAAATTTAACCATTGACAAGCCAACCAAATTAGATTATAATTAACCAAAATAGAGTAATAATAACCTGTTCAGATCAAAAAAAGGAGATGTAAATTTTTTATGAACTACATTGACAAAATATTCGCGAGGGCAGACATGCAGCAAATAAGGGAGTTCCTTTTGCATGGCG
>CAJFUK010000034.1 GCA_904420125.1 Candidatus Falkowella caecavicola
ATGCCTTCACGCAACCACTCGTTTAGCGAGTGGTTTTCGTTATACAAAAAAGCCGCCTACAGAGAAATTTCTCTGTAGGCGGCTTTCATCAAGTTTTAGATCATCCGAACATCAATAACGCCTTCGATAGACTCCAGCGCGGTTTTGAGCTGATCCTTTACGCTGCCGGTCACATCAAAAATCGTATAGGCATAATCGCCACGAGATTTATTTAACATATTCTCAATGTTGCATCCATTCTCGGAAATTACCGTAGACATCGCGGAAACCATTTTAGGCATGTTCCGGTTTACAACGCAAATTCTCTTTTCACCGCTCCGGGCCATAGAAGCAGCCGGCATATTCACTGAATTAGTAATATTGCCATTTTCCAGAAAATCGATAATTTCTGCTACCGCCATCACCGCACAGTTATCTTCTGATTCCGGCGTAGAAGCACCCAGATGCGGCATCGAAATAATATTGTCTACACCCAGCATTTCATCAGTCGGGAAGTCTGTTACATAAGCGGCCAATTTACCAGAAGCTACGGCAGCAATCACATCCGCAGAAACAACCAGATCACCGCGGGAAAAGTTCAGAATCCGGACACCGTTTTTCATTGTAGCCAAGCTTTCTGTATTGATCATTCCCTTTGTTTCCGGCGTTGCCGGAACATGCAGGGTAATATAATCGCAGCTTTCAAAAATTTCTTTCAGGGACTTCGCATGCTTGACAGACTGGGACAACCGCCATGCTGCATCCACAGAGATATACGGATCATATCCGTATACATCCATTCCCAGATCTACCGCTGCGTTGCACACCAATGCGCCAATGGCGCCCAGCCCGATCACACCCAATTTCTTTCCCTTGATTTCCGGGCCTACAAACTGGGATTTTCCTTTTTCAACCTGCTTGGATACGTCCGCACCTGCACCCTTGAGGGTTTTCACCCAATCCATGGCCGCCGGTACCCGGCGGGAAGATAGCAGAAGACCAAGCAATACCAGCTCTTTGACTGCATTGGCATTGGCACCCGGTGTGTTAAAAACAACGATTCCCTTCTCTGAACATTGGTCGAGCGGAATATTGTTGACACCTGCACCTGCTCTGGCAATTGCCTTCACAGACGCAGGCAGCTCCATTTCATGCATAGAAGCAGAACGGACTAAAATCGCATCCGGGTTGGCAATCTCATCGCCCCATGTGTATTTGCTCCGATCAAAATTCTCCAAACCGATCGGAGAAATTTTATTTAATGTCTGTATCTGATACACTATAAACGCCTAGCCTTTCCTTATTAAATTAACCACTGACGGGCAATTCTCTATATATGTATGCAACCGCTTATGCGTTTTCCTTTTCAAATTTTTCCATAAACGCTACCAACGCCTTTACACCTTCTACCGGCATGGCATTATAGATGGAAGCCCGCATACCGCCAACCGTCCGATGGCCCTTCAAGTTGATGAAACCGGCCTTCTTTGCCTCTGCAACAAATTTCTTATCCATCTCTTCATCTCCCGTTACAAAGGGAATATTCATCAAAGAACGGGAATCCTTTTCGACTGTTCCTTTAAACAATTTGGACTGATCCAGGAAATCATAGAGCAGCGCTGCTTTTCCCTCATTGATCTTCTTCATATTTTCCAAACCGCCGATTTCATTTTTCAGCCATTCCAGAACCAACTTATGAATATAGATCGCGTAAGTAGGCGGTGTGTTATACATCGAACCGTTTTCTACATGGATTTTGTAATCCAGCATCGTCGGTGTCATGTCTCTTGCATGGCCGACCAGGTCTTCCCGGATAATGACAACTGTCAGGCCTGCACAGCTCATATTTTTCTGTGCGCCTGCGTACAAAATGCCAAACTTGCTGACATCAATCGGCTCAGAAAGAGCGCAGGAACTGAAGTCACAAACCAGCGGCACGTTTCCTGTATCCGGCAGTTCCGGGAATTTTGTTCCATAAATGGTATTATTCAGACAAATATAGAAATAATCTGCCTCTTTATCAAATTTACTGGGATCAAGTTTGGGAATATAGGAAAACGTCTTATCAGCAGACGAAGCAACCACGTTGGCCGTACCATATTTCTGCGCCTCTGCATATGCTTTTTTTGCCCATTGACCAGTAATTACATAATCTGCTTTTCCGGATTTGTTCATCAAATTCAACGGAATCATCGCAAATTGTGTCGAAGCACCACCCTGGAGGAAAAGCACTTTGTAATTGTCCGGAATATTTAAAATTTCACGCAGAAGCGCTTCACACTCTGTAATAATAGCTTCATATTCTTTGGAGCGGTGAGACATCTCCATTACAGACTGACCGGTTCCCTGATAGTCCAGCATTTCTTCTGCAGCCTTTTTCAGTACCCATTCCGGCAACATGGAGGGGCCTGCGCTAAAATTATACACTCTGCTCATTGTTCCTGCTCCTTCGATATAGATAAATTTACTACCGCTTGCCGCGCCATATGTCTGACTTTAGTACGCTACTGTGTCAGACGGTTTATAATGCAAGAAATTCCGCCTCTTTTCTTCAAAAAAAGATCGGAATGGTTCGGCGCATCCTGCAGTGCATATTCTATAAATTCTATTATATTTTATTTTCAGCATTAGTCAAGATGTTTGAAAAATATTCTTGATTTTCTGTTGATTATTTCCTTGCTTTATGGTATGCTTTTAACAGTTTTAACAGAAATTTTTGCCATATTTTGATCAATAAAGAGGGGATGACATGGAATATAACGGAAGATCCCTGCGGCATGAGCTCAAATTTCTGATTTCTCCTGTACAACAGCAGGTCCTGCGTGAACGTCTGCGCCTGTTCTTAGAACCTGATGCCCATAACCGTACGGAAGGATACCGAGTAACCAGTTTATATTTTGACGATATTTATGCAAGCGGTTATCAGGAAAAACTCTCCGGCATCAACGACCGGCGGAAGTATCGCCTGCGGTATTATGATCTGGACACCGGGTTTCTCCGACTGGAAGTTAAGCATAAAAACGGCAGTCTGGTGTCAAAACAGGGGGTTACGGTGACTGCTCAAGAGGCGCAATCGATGCTTGACCAGGATTTTCATTTTGCGGAAGGACGTGAAGAGCGTGCCCTTTGCAAAGCCTGGATGGCCCATCAGACTACGGGATTGAAACCTGTGTTGCTTGCAGACTATTTCCGGGAAGCCTATGTATCGCCTTTTGGAAATGTGCGGATTACTTTTGACAGCCGGCTGCAGGCAGCGTTGCCCCCATCTATGCTGCAGGAAAAACCATACTGGCATCTGATTATGACTGAAGAAAGTATACTGGAAGTCAAATTTGATGATTTTCTGCCATCATATATCGATGCGTTGCTTGCCCCGCTCTCCCTCACGCATCTTTCCCTGTCCAAATATATTTTATGCAGAGATAAACTGCAGGAGGTACAACATCATGCTTTGTAATGTAGCCGCTGTTTCTGTCAGCAGTTGGATTGCGGAAAACTTTCTGACTTCTCCGCAGCTGTCCACCCTTTCTCTTGGGAATATTCTGGCCTCTTTGCTGGTTGCTTTGGGATGTTCTCTGGTAATCTATTTTGTTTACCGTCTTTTCTATCGTGGCGTTGTTTATAATGATAATTTTAATCTTTTAATGATTTTGGTTGCACTGGTCACTTCCTTTATTATTATGACCATCAGCAGCAATCTGGTCCTTTCTCTGGGTATGGTCGGTGCGCTGTCCATCGTTCGTTTCCGGGCGGCAGTTAAAGACCCGCTGGATGTTGGATTTCTGTTCTGGGCGATCGCGGTCGGATTGACGGCTGGTGCAAGGCTGTATCTTCCGGCAATTATCGCAACCCTGTTCGTCGCATTGGTTTATATCCTGATGACCGTATTGCGCAAAAATAAAACCTGCTATCTGCTGATTCTCCGTTATACCGCTGCAGCGGAAGAAGTGGTATCCGGACAGCTCGCTTCGATTTCATACCGGTTAAAGAATAAGACCTGTACAGACCAAATGACTGAATTGACCCTGCAGGTTAAGGTCAAAAATAATGATGCTCAAATCCTGGAGCGGTTCCAGACATTAGACGGTGTCAAAAGCGTGACTCTATTGGAGTATGCAGGTGACTATGCATCCTGATCTTACTTCATATTGTGGTATAATGGATAAAATGGAGGAAAAATCATGACCCGAAAAGCAATCGGTATTTTAGGTGCTATGCAGGTGGAAGTCGAAATGCTGATCACCAGGTTAAAAAATAAACAAACATATGAATATGCTGGATGTACCTATTACGCAGGAGAATTGGAAGGAACTCCGGTTGTGATCGCAACATGCGGTATTGGAAAGGTTTGTGCCGCTTGCCGTACACAGGCGATGCTGGATCATTTTGATATCCGCGCCGTCATTAATACTGGAATTGCCGGCGGCATGCAGCCGGATCTTTCGCCCTGCGATATCGTAATTTCTACAGACGTTGTTTATCATGATATGTATGGAATTGAACATGAAGAGCTGGTTCCGGCCATGCCGGCGGATCCGGCACTGCGGGCGGCTGCAGAAAAGGCCTGTGCAGCGCTGGATCAGGGCAAATCCAGATATTATTCCGGCCGGATTGCCTCCGGAGATCAGTTCATCGCAGACAGCCGGATGAAAGCCGAAATCCTGGCGGCACATCACCCCTTCTGTGTCGAAATGGAGGGTGCGGCGATTGCCCATTGTTGTACGATGAATCAAATGCCTTTTGTCGTAATCCGCACAATTTCCGACAACGCGGATGATCACGCGGAATTTAATTACAATGCCTTTGAAGTGGAAGCAGCCAATATTTCTGCTGCAATTGTCTGTAAAATGCTTTCGTACCATGCATTTTAACTCATTCCTTATGGTCTGATCTTATTGATCTGTCTGTGCGTTTATGAAGAACGAATAAGAAACACAAATAGTTTTATGTGAAAAGAGGATTCAAGGATTATGAAAAAGTTTCTTTCTATTGGCCTGATACTGGCCATGGTACTGAGTCTGACTTCCTGCGGTTCTATTTCCGCGGTGGAAATCATGAAAAATGCGCAGGATCAAACGGCTGCGATTGAAAATTTTGAAGCAGAAATCGTTACTTCAATAGCTATGAACATAGGTGGAATGGAAACTGCTATCAAGACGACAACCAACACCGTTGCATTCACCGACCCGATGAAAATGAAAATTTTCATATCAGAGGGAACACAGAACATGGAAATAGTAATCGTACAGGAAGGTGATGCTTATTACGCCTATGGCAATCTGGGTGGCGAATGGGTCAAAGAGAAACTGCCGGCAGACGCACTGGTACAGTATGATGCACAGCAAAACATGGCATTTTATCTGGATCTGGTAGATGAACTTACCTTTTCCCCTGTCACCGAAGAAAAGCTGAACGGACAGGCCGTTTATCATTTTGATGCGGAGGCATCCGCAGAAACCATTCAAAAAATTTTCCAGGCTACCGGTATGGACGACCAGTTGGCTGCTCTGGGAGATCTCTCTGGCATGATGGAAGATTTATTTTCCAATCTAAACGGTCTGAAAATGAGCATGTGGTACGACAAAGCAACCGGTTATCCGCTCCAGTATGAGATGGACATGACCGAGATATACAATCAGATGATCCAAAATCTGATGGATCAAATGGACGCAAGTACCGGCGATTTGGGATTCAACGTCACAGAGCTCAAACTCACTATGACCTATTCCAACTATAACAGTGCAGAAGACTTTGAACTGCCTGTGATCGCTGAATAGTCTTTCCTGAAAACGCACAGCAGACAACAATATTCATAACGCCGTCCGATGACAGTCTTTATTGTATCGGACGGTATTTTTTCGATTTGTCTGATTCAGGCTTTACTTTTATCATCCAACCTGATACAATAAAGTTAGATAAAATAAGGTTAGGTGAATGATGCGATCATCATGTTGCTGGAAAATTGGAAAAGAGGATGGAAGGATTATGAAAAAGATTCTTTCTGTGTGTCTGGTATTGATTATGGTGCTGAGTCTGACCGGCGGAGGTTCTAATCCCGCGGTGGAAATCATGAAAAATGCGCAGGATCAAACAGCAGCAATCGAAAATTTTGAAGCGGAAACCGTGATCTCTATGGCGGTCCGAATAGGTGGCATAGAAAACGCTGTGAAAATGACAACCAATGCCGTTATATTTACCAACCCAAAAAAAATGAAAATTTGCATGTCCGATGGCGCGGAGAGCACGGAAATGCTGGTTTTACAGGAAGATGATGCCAGTCATGTCTACATCAGAGAGTCCGGCGAATGGGTCGAATGGACGCTGTCGAATACCAGACTCTCACAGCTTGATGCGCAGCAAAACATGGCGTTTTATCTGAACCTGGTGGATGAATCTGTCACCTTTTCTAAAGTAGCTGAAGAGATTCTGAACGGACAAGAAACCTATTATTTTGATATGGAAGTGCCCCCAGAAATCTCCCGGAAAATTTTTCAGATGGCCGATATGGAAGAACAGCTGGCGGCGATGCGGGATCTATCCCGTGTGAGAGGTGATTTATCTTCTAATATAGGCAGCCTGACCATCCGCATGTGGTATGACAAAACAACCGGTTATCCGCTTCAGTATGAAATCGATATGACCGACATCATGCGGGCCATGTATGAACAGATGTTCCAGGCGATGATAGAATGGAGAGGCTGGGCGCCTGAAGATTTGGAAATCAGCCTGACAGAATGTATTCTCACCATGACCTATTCCAACTATAACAGCGCAGAAGACTTTGAGCTTCCGGTGGTCGCTGAATAGTCTTCCTGAAAACGCACAACAGACAATGATCTCCATATATGCCGTCTGATACAGTAAAGACTGTCATCGGACGGCATGTTTTGTCTCCAGACTTCTTTCTGCTTTCCATACTTCTTTTTGGAAGTCATGTTCTGCTGTCAGAATCTATATTCATCTTCATTTGATCAATAAAAACCCGCTGATAGAATTTCCTGCCAAAAGTCTTGGGAAAGAATTTTCGCATGCCCTTTTGGCACGGAACTTCATCCCATTTTTATCGTTGACTTTCCCTTAAAATATTCCAATCTGACAGATTCACCCTTTACTTTTACTATGTAACCTGATAAAATATAAAATAGTATTTAATAAATGAGGTGAAGGCATGGCCGATAAATTAAGAGATGAAAATACCGATTTTCTATTTCAGGCAATTTTAAGTTTAAAAAATACAGAGGAATGCTATCGTTTTTTTGAAGATCTTTGCACAGTTCAAGAATTAAAAGCCATTACCCAACGCCTGCTGGTCGCCAAAATGTTAAGTGAACGGCATGTATACAGTGATATTGCCAGTAAAACCGGTGCAAGCACTGCAACCATCAGCCGTGTAAACCGGGCATTAAATTATGGCAATGACGGATATGGCATGGTGCTCGACCGCATTAAAGAAAATGAACAGCTATAATCAGTTCGCATTTGTATATGATCTGTTGACACAGAATATTTCCTATCCAGACCGCGCTGCTTATTTTGACCAGCTGATCCAAAAATTTTCCGGTCCCAAAAAAGGAATTCTTCTGGATCTTGCCTGTGGCACAGGCAGTCTGTCGGAAGAGTTTGCTCTGTTGGGATACGATGTGATCGGTGCAGATGCCTCTCCGGACATGCTGTCCATCGCCATGCAAAAAAAAGCGGAAACCGGACATGACATCACTTATCTGTGTCAGAAAATGCAGGCGCTTGATCTTTATGGAACGATTGATGCTGCAGTTTGTGCCCTGGACAGCATCAATCACTTAATTCATACGCAGGACGTACAGAAAACCTTTAATCGTGTCTCCCTGTTTATGAATCCGGGCGGGGTTTTTGTTTTTGATGTGAATAGTCTTTACAAACACGACAACATTTTAAGCGATCGTGCATATATATATGATTACGAGGATGTATACTGTGTATGGCAGAATACTCCCCTTCCCAATCATACGACCCGTATTGATCTAACAATCTTTGAACTGGAAAACGGGTTATATACGCGATATGACGAAAGTTTTTGTGAACGCGGATATTCGCATGAACAGATTTGCGGCTTTATTGAAAAATCAGGCATGCAGCTCGTTGGATATTACGCAGAAGACTCCACAGAACCGCCTGCATCAGATACACAGCGGATCATTTATGTAGCACAGAAACCAGAAAAATAAAGGATGAATCATCAATGGGAAAAATTGTACGAACGATCTCTGCGGATGGGTCTGTCATGGCTTGTGCGATTGATACAACCGATGTTGTCAGCAAAATAGAACAAATCCATCAAACGTCGGCCGTTGTTACGGCAGCACTTGGACGGCTCACAACTGCAGCCGCAATCATGGGCTGTATGCTGAAAGGTGAAAATGAATCCGTCACACTCCGGATGAAAGGCAATGGGCCTGCGGGGAGTCTGATTGCGGTCTCCAACAGCCACTGCGAAGTCAAAGCCTATGTAGAAAACCCGATTGTTGAACTTCCCCTGAATGCGCATGGTAAACTGGATGTCGCCGGCGCTGTTGGTACAGATGGTTTCTTGAGCGTCATTAAGGATTTAGGACTGAAAGAGCCTTATATCGGGCAAACGCCGATTGTTTCAGGCGAGATTGCAGAAGATATCACGCAGTACTACGCTGTCAGCGAACAGACCCCCACGGTATGTGGATTAGGGGTTCTGGTCAATCCCGATCTGACGGTTTGTTCAGCCGGTGGATATTTGGTACAGCTTCTCCCCTTTGCGGATGAAAACTGCATCCATGTTTTGGAGGAAAATATCGAAAAGTTGCCCGCTGTCTCCACAATGTTTAAAAACGGAATGACACCAGAAGAAATCTGTATGCAGCTTCTGGAGGGATTGGAGCCCAATTTACTGGACGAACAGCAGGCTGTGTATCGCTGTGACTGCAGCAAAACCCGGGTCGAAAAGGCACTGATCAGCTTGGGAAAACAGGAACTCGCTGATATGCGGGATGAATTGCCGGAAACAGAAGTGAAATGCCATTTTTGTAATAAAGCCTATCATTTTAGCCGGGCGGATTTAACCGAACTGTTGAAACAGGCCACAAGTCACTAGAGATCATTAAAATTTGGTTTTTAAAGGGATTTAAGGAAAATATTTTGAAAGGTTTTTTTGAAAATTCTCTTGACATTTCTATATAATTTGTATATAATAGTTATCGTCGCTGATTCAGAGCGATGAATGGGAGCATAGCTCAGCTGGGAGAGCATCTGCCTTACAAGCAGAGGGTCATAGGTTCGAGCCCTATTGTTCCCACCATAATATGGCCCGGTAGTTCAGTCGGTTAGAACGCTTGCCTGTCACGCAAGAGGTCGTCAGTTCGAATCTGATTCGGGTCGCCATTTGCGGGTTTAGCTCATCTGGTAGAGCGCCACCTTGCCAAGGTGGAGGTAGCGAGTTCGAGTCTCGTAACCCGCTCCACCCATCTGGCACCATAGCCAAGCGGTAAGGCAGAGGTCTGCAACACCTTTATCCCCAGTTCGATTCTGGGTGGTGCCTCCAAAAGGATAGATTTTCTAAAAAATCTATCCTTTTTTATTTTTTTAGAAAACAAAAAATGTAGTATGATGGAATTGAGATGCGCAATTATTGAGATGAACTGCATCTAATGTATGACGATCTTTTTCATAGCCATCACGATCATTTTTATTGTGGTTGTTGGCGGTACGATATAGATGTTGTGAAATCCATCAGGGATCGTACAAAAAACAGAATAAAAGTTGCCCTTACCTCGATTGGTTGTATATGTCTTGCAGCAGCTGCATGGATATTAAATCCAGAGTGGCTGCGAGTGATCATGACGCTGCTACCCATCCCCTTAATCCATACCGCTATATTCTTTGCGGTCAATTTTTTTATCTCTTCTTATGTGGACAAATCGCAAAAATGAAACAGGATGAATCTGTTTTTTGTATCACTTACGTAATGATATACATGTTCTTGCCCGATAGTGGGGATATCGGCGAACGATATTTCTTTTTTGGCCTAATGCACAGTAACTCTTTGGCTGTTATGGCTGAAATGGCTTTCAGTATGGCCTCCTGGAAAATATTATTTTATTTATTTTATAAATAACAGAAATAAAGAAGAGGATAATCGACCACCCAAAATAGCCAATATCTAAACTGTTCATATGGTTCAAAAATCACAGCATTCCTTGTTCCTATCTGATAACCGCTGCACGCCATCATTTTGGCTACAGTGCCTGACGCGCATGCAGGATCCATTTTGCACGATCCCTGGGATCGATTCCTCTCCGTTTGGCCACTCGTCCCAGTTCCAGCGGGCATTCCGTATAATGGGAAAAACGCGCGTTATATAGGCCTTTTCCACTGGTCATCGCCGCAAATTCCACAGGAAATTGCAGACTATCCGCAACTGGCAGGCGGCCTTCTAATGTAAAAACACCTTTTTTGACAACCGGGCTGTCAAATTCTCCGCGCATTCGCAAAAAAGCGCTGATCGTCTTTCCCAAAACGGACTCATCCGCATTGAGACGAACAGAAAGAATCGGTTCCAATAAAGTCGTACCAGTATTCTCCAACCCATTCATAATTCCCATAGGGGTTGCGACAAAAAAATCCAGCGGATGGGTATGTAGGACGTGGTGTTCCCCGCCAATCAGCGTGACCTTAAGATCGGTCACCTCCCAACCGTACAGCCCCTGTTTCAGTGCACGTGGAACCGCTGTCTCCACATGGGTCTGATAGCGGTATAGCATCTGTTTATTCGGGATAACAGAAGCATACTGCAGTCCGCTTCCCCGCGGCAGCGGTTCAATTCTGAAATGTACTACCGCCCAGCACGGTTTGGGCATAGTATACGCCTCAAACCCCTCCCCACAACGGGTAGGGGTTTCCTTATAGATCACAGAAGCTTCTGAAAAGACAACATCCAGCCCGTAACGTTCCTTGAGCAGAACCGTTAAAATCTCCAATTGAATATTGCCGGTAATTTTAATATGCAATTCCTTTTCATTCTGTAGCCATTCAAATTCCAGCAGCGGATCCTCGTCTGCCAATTCCTGGAGCGCATTCACCAATGGCATCAATTGTTCTGGATCCACCGGTAAAATCTGAACCGTCAACAAGGGGACTGCCATCTGATATTCCCTCTTGGGTGCAAGATGTCCGATCATATCCCCTGCACGTACCGACGAAAGCCCGCATAAAGCAGCGATTTCTCCTGCATATACGGCGCCGATATCGGACTGCTTTCTGCCGCTGATCCGACGAATCTGCGTCACCTTCTCCTCGCTGTCCGTTCTTGGCAGATAAATGGCATCCCGATTTTTCACCATACCACTGAACAGGCGCACATGCGCGATTTTCCCCATTGCCTGATCATGTTCCACCTTATATACCTGCCCAGACAGTGCTTCATCTACTTTTCCCACATCTGGTTGCAGCCAAACGACTATGCTGTCCAGCAGCATATCGACGCCGATATTCTCCTTAGAGGCCCCGCATACCACAGGAACCACACGTGTTTCTTTCACTGCTTCCCGCAAAGCAGAAAACAGCGTATCATCCGGCAGATCTCCTTCCTCCAGATACTGATCCATCAAGGCTTCCTGCTTCTCAGCCAATAAGAGCACCAGTTCTTCCCGAATCATGGGGTCGTCCAACGGATGCAGAGAGACTCTGCATCCCGATTCGCCTTCCCCGACCGGAAAATTGATTGCAAATATTTCTTTTCCCTGTGAGCGCAGATACTTCTTTAATTCTTCCAGCACGCTGGCATAATCGCTGCCCGCGCGGTCCAGCTTATTGATAAAAAGAATATAGGGCAAGTGCATGGAGGCAAATGCATCCATCAAGACCTCAGTCTGGGACTGGATCCCCTCTACTGCAGATACGACTAATACGGCCGCATCCAAAACAGAAAGGGTACGTTCCACTTCCCCGCTGAAATCAACATGTCCGGGTGTATCGATCAGATTGATCTGCGTATCTTTCCAGTCAAAAATAACGGAAGACGCTTTCACCGAAATTCCCCGCGCACGTTCAACCGGAAGCCAGTCGGTCTGTGCCGTACCCTCATCCACATTTCCCACCTGCCGCACTGCACCGCTCAAATAGAGCATCTGCTCTGTCAGGGTTGTTTTCCCGGCATCCACATGGGCGACAATTCCGATATTGATCATTTTTTTCATTTTATCCGGCCCCCTTATTCCCGTCTTATATCCTACCATATTTTCTTTTAAAGGGGAAGCACCCTGCTGTATAAAAATAAAATTTGCTAAAACCGAGGAGGTGGAGTGGAGAAAAACATTGACTTTTATCCAATTCTGACCTATAATTTATTTTATACTTGTCACTTTACGTTATTGTTGCTCAATCAGCCGTCCAGGGATTCTTCCGGGACTCTCAGGACGGCTGATCTATGTAATTCATGACGGACAAGCTGACAGAATATTAACCAAAAAGCATTGGAGGAGTTCAGTCCATGAAACGTGTTGGAAAACCGGTATTTTTCATTGTGGCTATTTTTATTATCGTCTTCACTGCTGTTGCGTTCTTTGGAATCAGCACCCAGTTCGGCGATGTTGAAACAGTCTATATAAAAGGTGCAGGTGATATCCGCTGGGGTATTGATATCCGCGGCGGCGTTGATGTGACATTTAAACCCGCAGATGATGCAGTGGATGTGACCGATGCACAGATGTCTGCTGCAGAAGCAATTATTAAGACGCGTTTGGTGTCCCAAAACATCAACGATTATGAAGTCTATACCGATTATTCCGGTCAGAGAATCATTGTCCGGTTCCCTTGGAAATCCGATGAAACCAATTTTGATCCGGCTGCAGCTGTCGAGGAGCTGGGGGAAACCGCATCCCTGACATTCCGGGATGGACAGGGTGTGGACGATGAAGGAATGCCGACTGGAGAAGTCATTCTCAACGGCAGCGATGTCCTGACAGCCAGTGTAGTGTTTATTCCCAACGAACTGACGCAGATTACTGAACCAGCTGTATCGTTGGAACTGACCGACAGCGGTATCGAAAAGTTTGCTGAAGCAACCGGACGTCTTGCTGAGTCCAACGGCGTCATTTCCATTTGGATGGATGACACGATGATTTCCGCGCCGCAGGTCAACGAACAGATTTCTGACGGCATGGCGATTATCTCGGGTAATTTTACCACTGAATCTGCCACCGAATTGGCCGATAAGATTAATGCGGGTGCCCTTCCCTTTGAATTAGTCACGGATACGTTCCGGACGATTTCTCCCAAATTGGGTATGGGTGCACGGGATGCGATGTTCCTTTCCTGCGTCATCGCTTACATATTGATTGTGATTTTTATGATTATTTTCTATCGCTTGCCTGGTGTAGTAGCGGGTATCGCTCTGTTGGGTCAGATTGGTGGCACCATCGCTGCGATCTCCGGGTTCTTCCCGTTTTTCTCCAGCTTTACCCTTACAGTTCCTGGTATCGCCGGTATTATCCTTGCGGTTGGCGTCGGCGTAGATGCGAATATCATTACTGCCTCCCGTATCCGCGAGGAACTTTATAACGGAAAATCTTTAGACGGTGCGATTGATGCCGGCTTTAAACGCGGCTTTACCGCTGTTTTTGATGGAAATATTACTATGGTCCTCATCGCTCTGATTCTGATGGGAGCATTCGGTACGCCGGACAGCTTTTTGGCAGTGCTTCTGAAGCCGCTGTTCTTTGCATTCGGTGCGACGACGGAAGGCACGATCTACTCTTTCGGTTATACCTTAGTTGTTGGGGTTATCTTTAACTTCCTGATGGGCATCACTGCTTCCCGGCTCATGCTCAAATCTCTTTCCAAGTTTAAGTGCTTCCGGAATCCGGCATTATATGGAGGTGCAAAATCGTGTTAAAAATTCCAAAAATTAAGTTTGTTGAAAATAAAAAGATCTACTTTTCTATTGTAATCGTTCTGCTGGCAATTACTTTGATTTCCTGCTTTGTGTTTGGCGTCAATCTGGATATCAAATTTAAAGGCGGTACAATCGTTACTTATTCCTATACCGGCGATATTGATACCAATGCGGTAAAAAGTACGGTTGAGGATGCGATCGGTTTTTCTGTCAGTGTACAGCAATCCGAAGATTTTGCGACAAAGAACCAAAACCTGGTGATTTCTTTAACAGATTCCCAACATTTACAAATGGACGTTCAGCAGGACATGACCGCATCCCTGGTTGCGGCTTTCCCGGACAATGCGATTGAAAAGCTTAGCGATACCAGCGTTGATCCCAGCATGGGTTCTAAATTTTTCGCTAAATCCATGGTGGCTCTGGTCTTTTCCTTTATTGTATTGGTTGTATATATCGGATTCCGCTTCAAAAGAATTCAGGGATGGACTGCTGGTATTTCCGCTATCTGTGCCCTCCTGTTCGATATCTGTATGGTGTTTGCATCCTTTGTCATTTGTCGAATGCCGCTTGATGATAACTTTGTAGCGGTTGTTCTGACCATTCTGGGATATTCCATCAATAACACGATTGTTATTTATGACCGTCTGCGTGAAAATCAGCGTTTACACGGCAAGAATATGACCTATGCAGAATTGATGAACCTGAGTATTAATCAGACCCTTTCCCGCTGCATTCATACCAGTGTGACAACTGTTACGGCAATGGTTACAGTGTGTGTTGTTGCGATTATCTTTGGCGTAACATCGATTATCAGCTTTGCATTCCCGATGATCATCGGTATGATTTCCGGCGTATTTACTTCTACCTGTATTGCTGGCCCACTGTGGGTAACCTGGCAGGAACATCGTTCCAACAAAAAAGCAAACGCGTAAACCATCTGATAAAACCGTCCGCTGAATCAGCGGACGGTTTTTGTCCAAAAATACACTTCTTTTTCGATCGGCACTTGAAAGAAAGGATGTCTTTATCATGCCTTATCCGCTGTCTGTCGGTATCTCGACTGCTACGCTCTATCCCGAGCTGACGGAAAACGCCGTCAAATGGCTGACAGAAAACCATGTTTCTACGATTGAAATCTTTTTCAATACGCTTTCTGAATTGTCCCCCGCCTTCCTGAAAGAAATAAAAAACATGTTGCGGGCAGGAGGCGTGCGGGTTTGTTCCATTCATCCGTTTTCGTCCTTTGCAGAATCTTTTATGTTTTTTACTGCCTATGAACGGCGTTTTCGGGATATCTTAGACCTCTATAAACGATATTATTTTACTGCGATGCAGGAACTGGGCGCAGAAATTTTGGTCTTTCATGGAGACAGTATCAAAAATGATCATCCGGCAGAGCGGTATTTTGAAAGATTTGCCGCTTTGTATATGGCCGGAAAAGAGGCGGGTATCACTGTTGCACAGGAAAACGTCTGCTATTGTAAAAGCGGAAGTCCGGATTTTATCCGTAGTATGCGAGCTGCTTTTTCCAATCAGGTGCAATTTGTCCTGGACACCAAACAAGCGGTGCGTTTTGGCGTGTCTCCATCCGAAATGGTGGATGCGATGGGAAATTGTATTGCACATATCCACTTAAGCGATCATACGCCAGATCAGGATTGTCTGCCGCCCGGACAGGGATGCATGGACTTTCAATCTTTTTTCTCCAAGCTCCGGCAAATAGAATATCATGGCAGTCTGATGATTGAATTGTACCGCCAAAATTACAGAGAATACACAGAGTTACTTGACAGCCTGTATTTTGTTGAACAGCAGCTTCAATCTTTGTAATGCTAAAAGGGCTGGATGGAATAAAGCACCTGCACAAATAAAAATTTTCCCGATTCACCGGGCGGCCAAAAGATTTTATGGTGTCCCGGGGCTGTTTGGGCATGCTTCACCGATAAGGTGACTGTTCATATGGCCCATTGTGTGTCGTGTTTTTTCTGCCACCTCCGGAACGCTCCTGCATCCCCATACATTCAATAAACCTTCGCACCCATTTCGGTGTCGATTCCATCACGTCTGTGTATGCGGCCATTCCATTGTAAAAACGACCCGCATTCAAAATCGGACCCCTCCGGGTAGCCCCTGGAGGGGTTATGCTTTGCCCAATCATTATGAGGCCATCAGAAGTAAATAAACCAGGGCCCTTGACAATAGTCCGGATTCGTACTATACTATAATAGTACGAATCCGGACTGATTTGGAGGCGGTTTATGAATAAGAATATGGTGATGCTTGAAGCATTACACAGATATTATGCTCTTTGGCGTGAAAGCAATGCAATGTATGAAGAATGGGCAAAAACGCAGGGCTTATCATTGAACAGCATCCTGATTCTATACGCATTTTATGATCATGGGGACTGCTGTACCCAAAAAATGATTAGTCAAAAATGGACGATTCCCAAACAAACAGTTAATACAATATTAAAGGATTTTGAAACAAAGGGATATATTGAACTGCTTCCTATGCATGCTGATAAGCGCAACAAGATCATTCATCTTACGCCAAAAGGAAAATATTTTTGCGATTCGATCATTACACAACTTCATCATATGGAACTGTATGTAATGGAGAAAATGGGAATAGAACGAATGACAAGTCTGAATGACAACCTGGCTTTGTTCATAGACTTATTCCGCAAGGGGGAAACATTGGGCGATGTATAATCAGCACAGGTTCTTTCATTTTGTCATTCCCTCTGTCATGGCATTCGCCCTTTCCGGGGTGTACACCATTGTCGACGGATTCTTTGTTGGGAACAGCCTTGGCGATATTGGCCTGGCCTCTATCAACGTGGGATTTCCGATCTCTGCGTTTATCCAGGCGGTTGGAACAGGCGTAGGATTATCTGGCGCCATTCGTTTTACAATACTTCGAGGGCAGAAGAAACATGATGAAAGCGTTGAATGCTTTTCCAGCACAATACTGTTGCTTTTTTTGATCAGCACTTTTCTGACAGGATTCATCCTGGTCTTACTGTCTCCTTTACTTCATTTATTGGGAGCTCAAGGAGATCTCTATCAACAGACGGCCGAGTATGTCCAGGTGATTGCATTAGGAACAGTATTTCAGATTTTTGCAACGGGTCTTGTTCCTTTTATTCGTAATTTAGGCGGTGCCACCTTTGCCATGGTCTCCATGATTGCTGGATTTCTTACAAATATCGGACTGGATTATCTGTTCGTCTGGATATACGGGCAGGGAATGGCTGGTGCGGCATGGGCAACAATCATTGGGCAGGCTGTCACAATGCTGGCAACAGTTTTCTATCTTGTAAAAAAGAAGATTGGTTTCTCCATTCCTTCCTGCAAAAAGGTATTCGATTTTTTCAGGGCCGTTTTGAAGGTATCCATTGCACCTTTTGGACTGACCTTTTCACCGCAGATTACGACCATTTTGATGAATCGTTTTTTAATGATCTATGGTGGAGAACAGTCTGTTGCAGTATATGGGTGCATCGCTTATATTACCGCGATTATTTATCTGCTGTTGCAGGGCGTGGGCGATGGCAGTCAACCTCTGATCAGCCAGTATTTTGGCGAGGGTAATCTGCTGGTCATGCGGCAAATGCGAAAATTTGCGTATCTGTCAAGCGCTGTTATCGCTTTTATATGCATGATAGGATTCTTAATAGCGCGGGGCCATGTAGGCATTCTTTTTGGCGCCTCGACAGAAACAAACGAGGATGTATACAGATATCTTCCACTTTTTTTGACAGCACTTCTATTCGTATCCTATGTCAGGATCACTACCTCCTTTTTATACGCTACAGAAAAAAGCGCGTTGTCCTATCTTCTGGTATATGCAGAGCCGGTTTTTATATTTATTTTATTGCTGGTACTACCGCATATCCCCGGTTTGGGACTTTTGGGGGTTTGGATGTCCGTCCCTCTCGCACAGGTGATTACATGGTTGATTGCAATGATTGTAAAGCGACGGGTTGATCGCCAACTCATATCGTCTTCAGCGGATGTTGCACAGGAAAGCATGCGGACATGAGAAAAAGCATAGCAGTGAGCTATTTTGAAAGAGACCGTTCTGGATCAAGTGATGTCATTGTGGCGCGGCGTGTGGACTATGTTTGTGCATGTCCAGACTCCTGCCGGATATTTGTATCTAAGTATAACAAAATGTTGCTGGCTGAAAGGCCAGGAAGTGAAATATCATACATGTGCGCAACAAAGGACGAAAAAATTATGATGTTTTCTTTACAGAGCGGGTGTAAGGCGAAGAATGACACGATAACTTATGTGTCAACATCTCAAACTTCCCTGTAAAAGAGATCATACCCATTTTTAAGTTCATATCGGATCATACAAATGAGAGGACAGCAGAAAATAGCGTAGCTTTTCATGGAAAAATGAAGCAGGGAGGGAAATTTTAATCCCTCCCTGCTTTACTTGACTTATCTTATAATCAACACTGATGAACATATCGCGGTATTCTTATTTTTTCCCATCTTCAATGACCTGATGAAAGGTATCTTCTGCCAGTTTGACATCTGACGCAAAGTCAAAGGTTTCTGCCGTATCATCGGCAATGATACCCACCATCAATAATGCAGCATAGTTCCCATCGACAACAACCTTTGCTTCTTTCGTGCGGATATCGTTTCCCATAACAGCATACCATTCAAACTGGTCAACCCGTGCCGCCAGGGAATCTTCCAGGGCTTTCTGCACATTTTCTACTTGGCCATCCTTTGCCTTGACAACCAGCAACATATCACAGTTGGTCATCGAACCAGCCACCTGACCTTTATAATCCTCCACCATCTCTGTCGTAATTCCATATACGTTGCTTAATGTTTCGTCATCAATATCCATCGGCATTGTGACCGCACCGCCGACATCCGGATACTTCTCGGCAAAAGCAGCGTTGATTCCGTCAAAAATCTCGGCAGACGTTGCCTTGCTTTCCTTTTCACCGTTGCAGGATGCCAGCGCAATCATCAGTATAAATACGGAAAAAATGGCAAAGACTTTTTGTTTGGTACTCGTTTTCATCGCTTGATTCCTCCCTGTTGATTGACTGATCATGCAAAATATCACAAAACAGAGTGTCAATCTTTCTGCCTCTATTTTTTCCGGATACAGAAAAAATATTCCGCGCCATTTTTCCAGCAGATTGTTTATAATTGTTTATATCAGATCCTGGTATATTTGAATATACTCTTGAGCCGATTGGTCCCAGCCAAAATCACAATGCATCGCATATTGAACCAGCTGGGTCCAATTTTGCGGCTGGTCGTATACACGTTTTGCACGTTGTACAGCATCCAGCATATCATATGCATTGTAAGTGACGAATGTAAAACCGTTACCCTGTCCCAAGGTGGAATCCTGAATGGAATCTTTCAGGCCGCCGGTTTCCCGTACAATCGGAATGGTGCCATATCGCAGGGAAATCATCTGTGCCAAACCACAGGGTTCACTCATTGAGGGCATCAGAAACATATCTGCACCCGCATAAATCTTTTTTGCCAGCTGCGGAATAAAGCCCAGCGTAACCGAAACTTTGTCTGGATACCGATACCGCATTTCCTGAAAAAACTGTTCATATACATACTCACCGCTGCCCAGGATCACCACTTGGAATCCGCTTCGGATTAAGTCTTCAAATACATGCTGTACCAGATCCAACCCCTTATGGGCCACCAGGCGGGTCACCATGCCAATCAACGGCAGATTTTCGCCAGAATTCAGCCCCAGCTCCTGCAACAGCGCTTCTTTATTAGCATGTTTCCCAGATAAATCAGAAACAGAAAAATTCGTATAAATATCCGAATCTTTTTCAGGATCATAGAGTTGGGTATCGATACCATTTAAAATCCCCCGGAGTTTTCCAGTGTGATGCCGCAGCAGCCGGTCCATTCCATAGGAATACCACGGATCCAGAATTTCCTGCGCATAGGTCGGACTGACCGTGGTAATCCGGGAGCAGAGTTCTAAAGCACCTTTCATCATATTGACGCAGCCATCATACTCCAGAACATTTTTCGCATAGTCCGGTATGCCAAGTACATCCTCCAGAATCTCAAATCCATATTTGCCCTGATATTGAATATTATGAATGGTAAACACGGTACGAATCAAATCATAGCCCCACTGAAATTTATAGAACAGCTCATAATAGACTGGTATCATCGCCGTCTGCCAGTCATTGCAATGGATGATATCCGGAGCAAAATCAATATGTTTTAACATTTCCAGCACAGCTTTTGAAAAAAATGCGTACCGCTCCGCATCGTCATAGTAACCGTACAGGCCGTCCCTTTTAAAATAATATTCGTTGTCTAAAAAGTAGTAAATTACGCCATCCAACTCTGTCTCAAACACGCCGCAGTACTGTCTGCGCCAGCTGAGTTCTACGGTAAAGTTGGTGAGATACCGCATGTTTTCCCGATATTTTGGGGCAATATCCCCATATAAAGGCATCACCACCCGACAGGCAATCCCGTGTTTGCAGATTGCTTTTGGCAGTGCGCCGGCTACATCCGCAAGCCCTCCGGACGCAGCGAACGGCCGTGCTTCGCTGGTTGCAAATAATACTTTCATTTTATTTTCTTCCTCTCTTCTATTGGCCGGACGGAAAAGGCAAAACGATCGTATACTCTGGTGTTGACCGATGACCTCCGGAAAAACCGGACCTAAATCACCGAGCCTTTGGATACAAATACCGGATAAGCAAAAGAGCCTGCAATCGTCCGGTAATCGGTAATGGTGACATCCTTATCGGTGATCATATATTGAATGTCACTTTTTTGTCCAACAACAGTTCCCTGCATCAGGATGGAATTGCGCACCCGCGCCCCTTTCTGCACGTAAACGCCGCGAAAAATAATGGAATTTTCTACTTCTCCCTCAATCGTGCAGCCGTCTGCAATCAGGCAGTTCCGTGCCGCCGCCTGCATCCCGTATCGGACGGGAGCTTCGTCCCGCACTTTGGTATAGATGGCGCGGTTCTCGGGAAAAAGCTGTGCGCGCACGTCACGATTCAACAGATCCATGTTGGCGTCATAAAAACTTTTTGTAGATTGAATTTTGCGGAAATAGCCTTTAAATTCATATCCCTGAATATGAATCTCACCACAGCTGCGCTGGAGGATATCCCGATCCAAATTATAATATCCACGCGCCATAGATTCCTGTACCAGCTCTTCTAAGAAACTTTTTCCGGCAACCATAATATTCAGACTGATATTGCCTGGCCCATTTGCAACCGTTCCGCACAGCACGCTGGTTACTCTCCGCGTTTCATCCACCTCAAACAGCACAGTATTTCGTGATTGTCCCGGCAGCAACGTTGCATGTGCATAAGCTACTGTTAGATCTGCACCGCTTTTTAAGTGTACGTCCAACATCTCACGAAAGTCCATATTCAGAATGGTATCACAGTCCGACATAATCACGTACTCCGCCTGAGAATGGCGCAGAAAGGAAAGCGCACCGGCCAATGCTTCGATTTTTCCGCGGTACATCACTGCATCATGTCCGCCATAGGGCGGGAGGATATGTAATCCTTCCCTTTTACGGGTTAAATCCCAATCACGACCAGAACCCACATGATCCATCAGTGACTGATAATTGGCCTTGGTAATCAGTCCGACTTTCGTAATGCCGGCATTCACCATATTAGAAAGCGGAAAATCCACCAGACGATATCGTCCGCCGAACGGGACCGACCCCATCGTGCGGTCACTGGTCAGATCCTTGACCAGTTCATCATGCATATTGGCAAACACAATGCCAACGGCTTTTCTTATATCCGACATCTGATTTCCCCCCTAAATATTGTCCGCAACCATTTGTTTTGGCGCAACGACTTTACCGTCTGAAACATGGACCTGCGGGCCGATCACCGCAACGCCCCAGTTTTCTTTATTTTCTACCGCTTCCGGCCGGGCGCCGATATGGACGTTTTCACCGATGACCGCATGTTCACCGACAATGGAGTATTCGACCACCGCACCCTTTTTGATCACCGCGCCGGGCATGATGATACTGTCAGTAATCACAGCCTCTTCCTCTATCGTAACGCCTGGAAACAAAATTGAAAAATCCACATTGCCGTACACATTACAGCCTTCTGTCACCATGGAGCTTTCCACACGCGCCATTGGAGACATATAATGCGGCGGTGCTACCGGGTTACGCGAATAGATTCTCCAGCTTTTATCATAGAGATCCAGCGGGATATTCGGATTGAGCAGATCCATGTTGGCTTCCCACAAACTATCGATTGTACCGACATCCTTCCAGTATCCATTAAAATGGTAGGCAAACATTCTTTCGTTGGCATTCAACATGGCCGGAATAATATTTTTTCCAAAGTCGTTGGAAGAATGCGGGTCGTTCTCATCATCCACCAGATACTGTTTCAGTTTGTTCCAATTAAAAATATAGATCCCCATCGACGCCAGGTTGCTCTTAGGATTTTTGGGCTTCTCTTCAAATTCAAAAATTCGGTCCTCGTCATCCGCATTCATGATACCGAAACGGGACGCTTCCTGCATTTCCACTTCAATCACTGCAATGGTCGCATCAGCCCGATGACGTTTATGATAGGAAAGCATTTCCGCGTAATCCATTTTATAAATATGGTCTCCTGACAGGATGATGACATATTCCGGATCATATGCATCCACAAAAGATATGTTCTGATAAATTGCGTTTGCCGTTCCCTTATACCAGGTCCCGCCCTTGGTAGATTGGTATGGTGGAAGCACATGCAGCCCCCCATATACACGGTCAAGATCCCATGGCTGTCCATTGCCCAGATAAGCGTTTAGGACCAGCGGCTGGTACTGTGTCAGAACGCCAACTGTGTCAATCCCCGAATTGGTACAATTTGAAAGAGGGAAATCAATAATTCTGTATTTTCCTCCAAACGGGACAGCCGGTTTAGCCATCTGCTGTGTCAGCACATAAAGCCGGCTTCCCTGCCCGCCTGCCAGAAGCATAGCCACACACTCTTTTTTTGTTGTCATCTTATTCCTCCTCCACTCTATCAAAACAGACGCGTCCGTCTCTGTACTATGCAGACTGCCTCTGCCGATACCTTTCTTGTACCGGACGGACCGCATCCTGTACCCTAAAGCTGTTTGACATGTATCTTTTTGTATCTGTTTACTGTTTATCTGCAGATTGTTTGGTCCGCGCCTCCTGTTTATATGCCCTATCGATCATGGCCTGCGCCGGTATGGGACGTCTTTTCCCGCTGTTGTCCGCACCCTTGTATAGACTGGCTCTTTTCGGTTTCGCGCGGATATTTTCCGGGCGAAAGTATAAAATGGACATTGGCGGCAGAGTCAGCGCAATGGACTGTGCCAGGCCGTGCATCATTTGATCCTCTGCCTGTACCGGTGTATGATTTCCGATTCCCGTACCGCCGAAAAGCAGGTCATCCGTATTGAACACCTCCCGGTACGCAGCGTAATATGGAACGCCGATCCGATAATTTTCTCTTAAAACAGGCGCAAAATTGCAAATCAC
Source organism: Candidatus Falkowella caecavicola (assembly GCA_904420125.1). Taxonomy (GTDB): domain Bacteria; phylum Bacillota; class Clostridia; order Oscillospirales; family Ruminococcaceae; genus Falkowella; species Falkowella caecavicola. The sequence goes on from CAJFUK010000034.1 coordinate 23,422, forward strand.
GATCAATTCGTTTCCGCTGTCGTCGATCCGGCGAAAGGAGATCACGTTCTGTTGGTGATCATCATTTGAAATCCAGGAAAATCCTTCCCAGGAATCTTCCTTTTGCCAAAGCGGAGAATTCTCCAGATAAAACTGATTGAGTTTTTGGGTATAATACTGCATTTTTACATGCGCCTCATACCCCAGCAGAAGCCAATCCAATTCCTGTTTATCATTCCATTCAATAAATTGTCCGAATTCCTGCCCCATAAAAAGCAGTTTTTTGCCAGGATGGGCCATAATATAGCCCAGAAAAGCACGCAGCCCCGCAAATTTCATTGCATAGTCTCCGGGCATTTTATTAATTAGAGAACACTTTCCATGCACGACTTCGTCATGGGAAACTGGCAGGATATAATTTTCGGAAAAAGCATAAAAGAATGAGAAAGTGAGCTTTTGATGTTGACCGGCCCGATACAGCGGATCCAGCGACATATAGCTGAGCATATCGTTCATCCAGCCCATATTCCATTTAAAATTGAAACCCAGCCCGCCTTTATCTGCCGACTTTGTTACCATCGGCCAGGCCGTGGATTCTTCAGCGATCATCAATATGTCAGGATGCTCCAGAAACAGCGCCTGGTTCAGGTGCCGTAGGAAGTCCACTGCTTCAAGATTTTCGTTGCCGCCATAGATATTGGGGATCCACTCCCCGTCTTTTCTGTCATAGTCCAGATAGAGCATCGAAGCGACCGCATCGACGCGTAGGCCGTCTACATGATATTCTGTCAACCAGTACATGGCGCTGGAAATCAGAAAACTCCTGACCTCAGGCTTTCCGAAATCAAACACTCTGGTACCCCAGCCATAGTGCTCGCTTTTTCTGGTATCCGTATATTCATAACAGCATTCGCCGTCAAACTCGTATAAACCATGTGCGTCTTTTGGAAAATGGGCTGGTACCCAGTCCAGAATGACGCCAATTCCTTCCTGATGGCACTTGTCGATCAAATACCGGAAATCTTCCGGCGTGCCATAACGGGAAGTCGGTGCAAAATAACCAGTTACCTGATAGCCCCACGAATCATCAAACGGATATTCGGTAATGGGCATCAGTTCAATATGCGTATAATGCATCTTTTTTACATAGGCGGTAATTTCATCAGCAAACTTGCGATAGTCAAAAGAATGGCCGTCCGGATAGGTTCGCCAGGAACCTATATGCACTTCGTAAATATTCATGGGGCTTTTATAGGGATTCGTCTGCCGGCGTTTTTTGAGCCACCCCTCATCCTGCCAACCATAATCCCCCAATGAATAAATCTTAGAAGCTGTCCCAGGCCGGGTTTCTGCATGAAAAGCGTAAGGATCCGCTTTCATCAAATATCTCCCATCGGCAGATTCTATACTGTACTTATAGGTGCTGTAAATCGGGAGATTCTGTATTTCTATTTCCCAGATACCGGGATATCGTTCTTCCAGTGGATTCTGTGTCCGATCCCATTGGTTAAATTCCCCAACCAGGGATACGGATTTTGCATGGGGTGCCCAGACCCGAAACACCATCCGCTCCGTGTCTGGAATCTGGTGCGCGCCAAAAAATTCATAGGCTTTATGATTTTTGCCGTTATAAAAATCCTTGACGGCGGCAGGGAAATTTTGTTTTTCATTGGAACCCATAAAAACCGCCTCCTTTTATTATTTATTTTAACAAAAAAACCCTGAGTAATCAACTACATATTGTGTAAAATTTTAAAACACCTTTCGTATATAATTTACAAACTTGTGCATAACATACAAATTTTAAGCCAGTCTGCCCATGCTTGACTGGTCTACGACATCCTATTTTATCACATCAATATGGAAAATAATGGTGAAATATAGAAGTAACCGGTTATATAAATATATTTTTACAGTATGAAGATTCCACTTCAGGATTATACATTCTTTTCCCTGTATTCTGATTGATCTTTTTGTAAAAAGAAACAGCATGGTATCTTTGCTAAAATTTACATTTATCATGAAAACAGCGAATATATCAATACCCTAATTGGTTTTCGCAACAAGCTGATCAAACAGGGAAAAGCTGCTGACGGTGCTCTCTTAAAACGGAAAAAATAAATTGCCATAGAATAAGGGGGAGTCTCTTAAGACACCCCCCTTATTCTATGGCAATTTATTGATCATTTTTCAGTTCTACAATCTCAATCTGTTTTGTAAAGATATCCGTATATTGCAGCGTATGGTATTTGGGAGAACCGCTGCTATATTCCTCGATACGGAATACATTTCGATAAACGCCTGTAATGGTAGCAGGATCATTCTGTAAGTTTAATTTTGGATGGGATATGGATATATTAACGTGTATTTGGGGATTGGTTTCATACAATGTCTTGATTTTTGTTTTGATCAAGTCTAAAGAACTCACTGACAACCTCCTGATTACGAATAGATAACCGCCTCATGATCCAGACAGTGAATGGGTTATGCAAAATACTCGGAAACATCAGCCTTATCGTTATACTGCTTTCTGACATGGGCAACGATAGAGCCATCTTCTTGCTCGACCTCGTCAATGATTTGATATCTGGTCTTTGTACGCTCCAGCATCGCTTTGTAATGCTCGATTTCTTCATGGTTGATCTTCAAAGCATGATCTTTGCTATAGCCCATTTCGGGTTTCTGTGCAAAAACCAGAGTTTGAAGGATACATGCAGCTTTCACACGCTTCACAGTAACACCTCCTTTGGTACAATACATTACGGCAGAATAGATTAGACCTATAATGCAGAGAGGTGTTCGAGCAAAGACATAAGGATTTGATATAACAGCTGCCGTCGAAATATCAGGCTGAAATGCACTCTCTTGACAACTTTCATTGCTTAATCATTATATCATTTTTTAATAAAAATTTCAAGAAAATCATGTCAGATTTTTCTTTGCAAACGTTTGATTGGCTTTGTTCTGAATATAGCTGCAGACGGTATCCGCACTGGCTTCAAGCCCCATAGAACTGTCAGGTATCAAATGATAATTACGTCTGTCTCCCCAAGTCAACCCAGAAATAGGCTTGTCATAAGAAGCCCTTGCTTTATCGGAATAACAAATATTTTTCCTTGCTTCTTCCGGGCTGTCACCGTATACTTACTTTCATAACACGCTGCACGCGGTAATCTTCGGGAGGGTAGCAGAAGGATATGAATAACATCTTCGTAGTCGCCAAGCACATAGTCTGCAGCTCTGCCTGCAATCACACAGCTTCCGTTATTGGCAATTTTGCGAATCACCTGATCCTGTGCAGCAACAGCCAGCTGTATCATATCGATGCTGAGATCAAGGCGATAAAGCCTTGCAGGAAAATTTGCATGGATATCAGAAATGAATTCCCTGTCCGGTCCGTTTTCCTGCGCGGCAAGAATGGTCATTTCCTTGTAACAGAGAGGAATGCCAGGCCTTTCTGCAACCAGTTTACTCATCTGTTGTACTGGAAGAACCGTGTTCTCTGGCGGTCGCAATGATAGCGCCCTTTTTGGGCAGCTGCAATGCAGCATCAAGCTTTTTTTCGGAAGACTTCCCTTTCAACGCTTTCATAAAAGTCACCGTCAGTACTGTTGACACAATCATAGCAATCAAGTCGGCCAAAGGCCCAGCGAACAAAATACCTTCAATGCCGAAGAAGGCAGGAAGGATAATAATCAGCGGCATAAAGCAGACGATATCTCGAATGATGGATGCAATCACCGCACGGATCGGCTTTCCGGCTGCTTGGAAAAAGATCGAAGTCATTTTGATTATGCAGGTAAAAATGATAAAGCACAAAAAAATACGGAAAGTCAGTTCGCCAAATATCCAATAGTCTTCCGGGTTGGGAATATTAGTCGGCGTGCCGAACATACCAACAACAGCACGGGGAGCAAACTCAAAAAGCAGTGTGAAACCAAGGCCGATAACGACTGTGCAAAAAAGGATCTTACGATACAGCTCCTTGACCCGGTCATATCGTTTTGCTCCCATATTATAGCTGATAATGGGCTGACATCCGAGAACAATGCCAACCACCAGGTTAATAACAACAGTAAACACTTTATTCTCGATACCGATAATCGCAATCGGGATATCTACACCATACTGCGACATCGCACCATATTTCACCAACATAATATTACAGACCAACGAAATGATAACGATTGTCATCTGCGTAATAAACGAGGAAGCGCCAAGCTGCAACGCGCCTGAAAAAACTTTGAAATCGGGGATAAAGCTTTTCAGTGTCAGCTTAAAAGTCTTCGTGCGGAAGAAGTAGATGAGTGTGATGATAAAGGAAACCGTCTGACCAATGACAGTTGCCAGCGCTGCACCGAACATGCCCCACTTTGTTCCGAAAATAAATACAGGATCAAGGATAATATTAGTAACCGCACCTGCCAGCATGGATACCATCGCCCATGTGGGGCTTCCGTCAGCACGAATGACAGAGTTCATCATATTGGATAACATATAGACCGGAAAAAATGCGAGAATCACATGAAAGTATTCGATTGCCATACCAATGCTGTTTTCCGAAGTGCCAAACAGTGTCAAAAGTTGTGTTTTAAGCGGGAAAAAGACCGCTATCAGGACAAGACTGGAAAGCAATGTGATGGTAATGCCGGTTCCGATGGACTTATGCGCATTCTGCATGTCTTTCTTACCTTGGCAGATGTTCAGGTATGCAGCACAGCCATCACCGAAGCACCATGCAAATGCCTGTGCAATAACAAAGATGGGAAACACAACACCAGTGGCAGCATTTCCGAGCGTACTCAACTCACTGTTGCCTATAAAAATCTGGTCTACGATGTTGTAAAGGGCGCTGACAAGGAGCGAGAGTACGCAGGGAACAGAAAATTTGAGCATGAGTTTAGGAATGTGCTCCGTCCCTAAAAATTGAGAATTTTGATTCATAAAGACCTCCAGGTATAACGATATTTGGAGTCTTTATCCGAGAAAAAGCTGCCTGAAAACTACTAAGAACAAAAAAGAGAACGCAGGAATTCGTCGTGAATTCTACGCCCTCTTGGCTGTACGACTATATTAATATAGCAAAAGCAGATGGATTTGTCAAAGGAACATGATAAAAAATCCGCAAATACTGTTTCCTGCCTTCCGGAAAAAGCACAGGCTGTCTTTTGTTCCCCTCTAAACAGTTTGTTCTATCGTCCCATCCTTCCGGCATATGCCTTCCGGACCAAGATATCGGCCGTCCGCCCATGTGTCGGCCGCCATTTTTCCATCCTGCTGCAGGTAATATTGCCGGTTTTCCCAGATAAGCCAGCCAGTATACCGCTCACCATTTTCGCCAAAATAATACCAGTGTCCCTGCACAAAGGCCCACTGTTTGGGGAACGAGCCGTCCGTACAGCGAAAAAATGTTCGGCCGCCGGACCGGCGCCACCTCCCGGAATCTGTTGGACTGGCCGTCCGTTCCAATATCTTATATATCGTCAACGGCTGTAAAGCCGGAATGACGCGACCATATCCACCCGTCTGATAAACCGCCCGCTCAACCGGGTCCGTTAACCGTTCAATATAGGTGCGCTTTTCCGCTGGAGAACAATACGGCCGGGCAATAAATGTATTTTCAGCGATTCTCCCGTTATAACCATCCAGATCTTCAAAACAATACGCTGGATATGTCTGTCCTGCCGCATCCGTCAGGATCCAGTAACGGGCATTTTCCTCCTGCCGGGGCAAAAGGACAAAATTCCGTCCGACCGGGATCATTGGCCGGGTATAAACGGCCTGCCTGGAAACAGAAGCAATGGCGTTGCCTGAAGGGTTGTAGATTTGATAGTCTCCCCGGTCTGGATGAATAGAAAAAGAAAAGCCCGGCTCTTCTATGATCTGCGGAGAAACAGAAGCAGGAAGCTTCTCCCAAAATGCGCCGGACAAATCAATAAAACCTGCCTGCACATATGTTTTTTTGCAGGTGGGATAACCGAATAACTCCGGCTTCTTTTCTTTGGAACGGCTCCAGTCCACCTGGTATACCGGCGCAAAACCCGCATGAAAGCTTCCCATCCGCGCAAAAGGGAAAACCTGGTCAACCGCTAAACAGCCGGAGCGGTCATATACCAGCAACCGGAAGGATTCGTCCTCTTCCCGGATATAAGGGTTGGAATTTCCCTCCAGATAGTACCCGAACATGTCCTTTTCCTGATATAGGCGTTGAAAATGATTATAATATCCCTCGGAATTATACACCGGCATATAAAATAATTCGTCTCCTGCCCGGTTAATGGCGGCATATCGTCCATCGGTCCGACGTACCAGCGCCAGTCCCTCATCAAACCGGTCCGCCCATTCCCATTCTTCATGAAATGGAATTCGTATATTTGCGTTGCAGTCGGCATAACCGATTGGTTTTCCAAACGCCATACTGCCGTTATAGACCGGCATCAGATCATCGGATGGACTATATTTAACCTGATCAAAAAGATATTCGCCTATCCCGCGGCTCACCAGACCCCGGAGAATACTGGATCCCCCCTGTTTTTTTCTTTTGTCCCCCATGATTGTTCCCCTGTCTTGATATTTAAAAAATCATTTAGGTCAGTTTACAAGGAACTACACGCAGACCGTGAAACGGGCTGCTGACAACA
>CAJFUK010000035.1 GCA_904420125.1 Candidatus Falkowella caecavicola
CTCTTGTGGTACTTTGTGCCACATCTTCCGGCGATGTTGTTTTAAGCAACGGAAATTATACTTGGCTGCTTGCCGTCTTAACCCCATTCTTTTTTGTATTTTATGATTTCACAAAGTTAATGCATTTGGGAGCGAGCAAAAAAGATTACTTTTTCGGTTGTCTAATCAGCTATGGGGTCTTGGCGTTTTGTATTTCCTTTGTCAACACAGTCATACATCTATTGATTGACCCCGTATATTCAGCGCAAACAGTGATCAATATGATGGACGTGTGTAAATGGACTCAAAACGGGATAATCGTTGCCGGATTACAGCAAATGTTCTTTTTACTGCTTGTTATGGTTTTTCTTCACGTGCTGTTATCCATGCAGACACATTGGTATGGGTGGCTGACTGACGCATTATTAGTTGCAATAATTTGTATTTTTACACCGATTACACCATTACGCGCTATCTTGGCCGGCTTTTTTCAGATGATCATGCTTAACAGCAATGCTGTCTTGCACATTTGCATTTGTCTGTTACTAAGTGCTGCATTATCTCTCGGAGGACTTGTGGTCTTAAAAAGAAAAACTTTATAGACAAGAGGAGGAGCCATGATTCGGATAAAAGCAGTTGACGCACAAAACATATTGGCCGTGTGCGAATTGACAACAGATCAAGATAGCATTGGTATGACAATGAAGGGCCATCCTTGCTGCAACGCAATTTCCATAGCAGAAACAAAATATAATTCAGAAATGTACCCTAATGCAATTTATAACAACAATGTGCTAATTGGTTTTTTTATGTATAAACGCACAGAACATCAAGCTGAAACGGCAACCATCTGCCGCTTGATGGTAGATGATAGATTTCAAGGGCTTGAGGAAAAAGCCTTAGAGCATATCTTGAGAGGGCTAAAAATTCAAGGTGTTAAAAAAGTAGTCATAATCATAGATAACGTAAATGAAAAGGCGAAAAATTTATATCTTTCTTTCGGTTTTCACTTCACGGGAAAAATTGATCATGGCGAATACTACTATGAATTAGAATTGTAATTCCAATCTATAAAATTATGGAGGAATCACTATGAAGAAAATCATTTCACTTGTATTGTGTCTTATGTTGGGCAGTTTTGTTTTGGCGGGGTGCTCCGACAACAACGATCCGTTTGTACAAAAGGAATATACAGCTGACGTATCGCAAATTGAGGAAATAAGTATTGATGTACGCGACCGACAAATTGAAGTGTCCATATCAGAGGACGATCAAATTCACATTGCCTATTTTGAAAATAGCAAAGAAACTTATGACATTACGGTTTCAGACGAACATGTATTAACGATGACAAGCGCAAGCAACAAAAATTGGACAGATTATATTGGAGGAAAGCCCTCTGCTGAAAATCGGAAAATATCGTTGCAGATACCGGACGCACTTTTAGAAAACCTGACACTATCCTCAACAAATGAGGATATAACGCTTTCTGCATTGAATGTAACCGGAAGTATAAACATTTCCTCTAATGGAGGCAATATTACCTTTGGCAACTTAGATGTAGGAAACGCCCTATACCTGACTGTTAAAAACGGGGATATTTTGGGAACGGTTATAGGAAGTTATGACGATTTTGCTATTCAATCAGAAATCAAAAAAGGTGAGAGTAATTTGCCGGCCAATAAAGAGGGAGGAGAAAAAACACTAAATGTGTCCAGCAATAACGGCGATATTAATATTGAGTTTGTAAACGAATGATTGTAATTCTAAAAACCGTTGTTTTGCGGTTGGCGGATACGAATAAATGGCGGTTTGAAATGATCATTTCAAACCGCCGTTTTCTTTTGGAAAAACAAGAATACGGGGGATATTAAAGTCGCCCTTTTTAAGAACACGGCAGTATCGAGGAGGTTCGTTATGCACATTTTTATTTCCTACAACCCGCATCACTCGTGACTGTCAAAAAAGCCGTATGCCTTTGCGCCCATGAGTATAAATATATAAACCATATCGTTACCTCCTATCATTCCTTTACCTCAACGTTCATACGGTCTTATGCTGCATGGGCATTCGCTGTTATTACCACCTACTTGGGAGAAAGGGAGTAAGTAAAATGACGAATGAAGAACAGTATCGAAAACATATCGAATATACTTTTAACGCTTTTTGCAAAACAGTACTGGACCATACGGCATTGAACGCCTACAAGAATTTGCGGAGAAAACAGCAGTTTGAAGTGTCGCTTGGCGATCTTCAGGAATTAAACATTGAGCTTATTTCCGTAAATACATACTTTGTTCATTATGATATACCGACCACTTTTGCTATCCGAAGGGAAATAGTAATTGTAGAAAGCGAGATGTTCGCAACTGCCTTAATACACTTGTCTAAGAAGCGGTGGGAAGTCCTGTCATTGCGTTTCCATCTCGGTTATAGCGACGCTGAAATCGGAGTAATGTTCAGGCTTTGTAAAACTACCATTTTTCACAGAAGAAAAGTAACGTTGTACTTGCTGAAAAGGAAAATGGGGGCGTTAAAATGAGGATTAAAAAGCATAAATTGCTGCCTGATGAGGTTATCGAAAAAGCCGCAGCCGGAGAGCCGGAAGCGGTAAACAGAATCTTACAGCATTACACCGGCTTACTTCAAGTATCTGTCTTATTTTCATGGGTACATAAACGACGATATTCAAGATCACTGGAAAGCGCAGTTAATGGAAGCCCTGTCTAAGTTCCATTTTGTCAGGTGATCAGTAGCAAAGCCAGAAAAAGCGGGCAGGGATAAACTTTGCGTTTCACGGATCTTCACGTTCTTGATGGCTTTTTCCGTTTTTGTGCCGCTATGTAGTTTAAGAGGGCCCAAGCGGTTTATCCGTTTGCGCCCTCTTAAATGGTCTTTGTTTTTCGCATGGATATTTCGATGAGTCAAAAAGTCTGTATGGATGCGGCTTTCAGCGTGCGGAAGCGGAGCAGATGATATATACCATATCCCTCAGAAGCATCAAAACGCTGTTCTATCGTTCCACTGGATACACTGGATACAAAAAAGCGGGCAGGAAGCCTAACGGCTTCCTGCCCGCTTTTGGTCGTAACCTGTTTGCCAACCGTTCAGTTAGTTGATTTTTAATACTTCCTTATCGGTTTTGATCTTTAATCAGCGCCGTGTTTATTTGGATGATCATTTATTATTCTGCCGCAACCAGAATATTATCTACATACATGGTTTGTGTAATACCGCCGAAAGGACCAATTTGGATGGAGCCAACATTGTCCGAGCTTTCGCGGAATGCACGGTCGTCAGCGACTTTTTCATCATTGACGTACATGTCGTATTTTTGTGTGGTTGTGTCAATGGAAAGGGTGACACTGTACCAGGTGTTGATGTCAGCCGGGGTAATGTCTTCATGGCCCGCACCCGCATCTACGCCAATGTTGGAATTTCGCCAGTCAAACTGTACGATATTCTGTCCGCCTTCACCGCGTACGATAAAGAACGCCGGATGATCATCTCCCTCGGTGATCATCATGTCAAAACAAACAGTAATTTTTCCGCTGGTGGGTTCCAGGGTCTTCTGATACCAGTTGGTGGTTTCTACCGGTTCTGGCTGGGTAACAACCAGCATGCCGTCTTCTATTGCAATCGAAGGTTTCAGAGCGTCCGGATTCCGAAGCGTCCATGTGCTCAGGTCGTTATCCGCATCGGTATCAAAATTGTTTTCATAAAGGATCTTTGCATCAGCAGAAATCTCGCTGACTTCAGCCGGTTCCGGTTCGGTGATCCGGTAACGGTCCATCACACCGTCAAAGGAACCGCGGGTCGCACCGTCTCCGGCACGGAAGTCATCACGATGGAAGAGGGTCGGACAGTCTTCATTTTCTGCATAAAGCTGTTCCCACTCTGCCCACAGACGATCATATTCTGCAACCATTTCCTGTACTTTCTCTTCATAAGTCGGATCGGTTTCTGCCCAGATATCATAAACGCCCGCTTTTAATACGGTGTTGTAGAGGCTGTAGAGATAATAGCCATACTTGCTGGTCAGGATCATATAGTCTTTCTTTTCTACGCTGTCATCAAAAGACTCTGCAATTGCAATGATCTCTTCCCAGAGTTTGACGGAGTCTTCCCGTTCCTGCATCATGGCCTGCCCGATCGAGTCATTCTTCGCCATTTTTCCGATGAGTTCGTCAACAAATCCCTGTGTGCCGCCCCATGTAGTCAGGTTATCGAGCACGTCATCACGGGTAAAGAAGCCGTTTAAGGAAGCGCCAGGTGTATTTGTGGAGCGTCCTAAAAGAACCGCATCGCTTGATTTCAGCAGCAGCTCATAGAAGTTTTCTGCGTCTGTATCGTTCATGCCCAGTTCTACTTTTGCATATTCCAGTGCCAGTTCCTTA
>CAJFUK010000036.1 GCA_904420125.1 Candidatus Falkowella caecavicola
AAGTATCCCAAACACACAAGTAAAAGCGGCAACCACAAACAACAGTGGCTGCCGCTTTTGAAAACATCCTTATCTCGCCGTGGCTTTTTTGCCTGTTCCTTTTTTATTTACGATGTATCGGCCGGATGCAAACATTTGGTATGTATCTGGCCGATATCCGGACAGGCAGGAGAATGCAGACGGTAAGCCGGACACAGGGGATCATACCCTTCTGGGATTTTTCGCACAGAAACAACCGGTTTATTTTGACCGCGGCCACTGTAGCAGATCGATTTCTCCGTAGCCCTGTTCATATTTTTGATTCTATCCGAATATCCGAAGCAAAGGTGTCCCTGTCAGCCGCTCAGGCTTCTGTCTCTTTTTAGCCATGTAACACATTTTTTATCATTGTTCTGCATATGAGCGGGGAGGACGGCCTGCTGATCGGCATATACATCCCTCCACAATTTTATAGCTGGATAGATGTTTTTATTTTCATGAGAACACAGGTCAATGAGATCAATATAGCCGGATAACTGTAAAAGGCCAGGTAAACATGAAAACATGAAAAACAGAGAAAATTTTTGCGGAGGAACTACAACGGACACGACAGCGCATAAGCAGGTATTCAAAGCATGGATCAATTGCAAGGACAGCAGTCCAAACGGCAGTCCACCGGAGGAATATGCCGGGCTGTCAAAATGTTTGTTGGAGAAAAGCTGTATATTCCGCCTGTATGATATTTGACAAACAAATTTGTCAGCTACCGCGGAGACGTTTGAAGAAAAAGGTTGTCTGTTGATATTCTTCTGGAGCATTGGCTTTGCCTGCCTATATTCGATATAGGCAAATGCGGCAGACTATCTTAACCAATAGAATCAAGAAACATAAAACAAGAGCAATTTAAACGATGAGATACACCATGGTTGGATTTAGAGGAGCCAAGCAGCTCCGAAGAACAAGAAACGCCTGCATAGGAGAATCAGGGGCTTGCCTGCGACGATTGTAACTTTTTGACCGATGTCAGAAACGGCACGGAAAAAGAATGGAAGAAACACGGAGAAACATACGGGACAGGGACCCGGAACATTGGCACTGGCTGTTCAACGGCTGTCAAATTCCCCAATGCCGGCATTTATACTATGATGGCGGCACAGGGTATGGAGATGTTACAACAGTTTGTGTGAGAAGAAACTGTAAAATTTTCCATTCTCCAAAACAAAGGGCGGAAGAATCCTTTTGATCAGCAAGAATGATGGAGGCCAATGCGGGGCAAGATAAATAAGGCTCTGTCCTGTTCGCAGGTTCCTCATCCTGTCGGCGGCAATGGCTGTAGCGGCGGCAGTACAGTGATGCCGGACAGTCTGATCTGGCATAACAATATTTTTTATAAAAATTTTACAGTCATGTTCTGCCCCAAAGCGCACAGAATAACCAGGACATCTTTTGTTTTGCAAATTTGACACAAAATCGGGTACAAGGACACACATACAATTTAAGGTCAGGCGAAATATAGAAAATAAAATAGAAAAATTGACTGAGGTGTGGTAAAATGAAGAAAACACTTATTTTATCTGCTGGTGCGCTTGCAGCCATGCTGGTTTTTGCAGGCTGTAACACAGATGACGGAAAAGTGGACTCCAATCCTACAAGTTCCGGCACGTCCAGACCGTCTGTCTCTTCCAGCGGCTCTACCAGTTCTTCTCCTGCGTCCAGCCAGCCTGCAAACAGCCATGACGGCAGCGATATGGCGGATAATGTAGGCGATGCTGTAGATGATGTAGTCAGCGGCGCTGGCAATGCGATTAATGATGCTGTCAGCGGTGTGGAGAGAGGCGTAGATGACTTGACGGGCAACCGCTAATTCTGTTTGCGCCGGATCAGCTGCTGATCCGGATTTTGACGTTTGCAGGTTTAGCATAGCCTGAAAACGGACAAACTGACTATGTTCCGGATTTTCCCGGTTTTCTGCCGCAGCTGGGAAAATTCGGATTCCATAAAATATTTCCAGCAGGAGTGCTGCAGCAACAAATAACATACAAACAATACGGCAGTAGAAAAGGAGAATATCATGAAACAGGCGATCGCTTTATTATGCGCTGTTTTAATGGCCGCAGGACTGGTTTCCTGTAAACCGATCGCAGAGGATGAATCCTCTGCAACAGAGAGCAGTATGGTTTCTTCCGTACCGGAAGACTCTCAAACGGAGAGCAGTACACCTTCTGAGGAACCGGTAGAAAGCAGCGGCCTTCCAGAGGGGAGTTTTCCGGAGGAGTCCGACACAGGGAGTTCTGTGCCGGAAGGAGAAAATCTGCCCGAGGTTTCCGGTGAGGAAAGCATTCCGGTAGAGCCGGTGATTACTACGGATATTTCCTCTTTGGATAACACAAAAATCCAATGGGGGCCCGGTGTACAGTACGATGAGAAAAACCGGCCGGTTTCCTGTTTGCAGCTGCAGGAAAAATACGGGCAGTACGGTGCTGTATTCTTAGAAGAGGATCAACCGGTTTTATATCTGACATTTGATGAAGGATATGAAAATGGGTTTACCGGGCAGATCTTAGACGTATTAAAAGAAAAGGAAACATCAGCGGTATTTTTTGTGACGATGCCATTTGTCAAGGACAATCCCGATTTAATCCAACGGATGATTGACGAAGGGCATGTGGTGGGAAATCACAGCACCAAACATCTCTCCATGCCGGACATGACGATGGAGGATATGGAAAAAGACCTGATGGAGCTGCATACCTATATGGAGGAAAACTTTCAGTATACCATGACGCTTTTCCGTCCGCCAATGGGAGAATTCTCTGTCCGTACCCTGGCGCTGGCACAGAAATTAGGGTACCGCTCTGTTTTCTGGAGCTTTGCCTATGCGGACTGGTATGTAGATAATCAGCCTGATCCCACAGAGGCCCTGGAGAAGGTGACATCGAGAGGACATAACGGCGGGGTATTCCTTCTGCATGCGGTTTCTGAGACCAATGCAAAAATTTTGGGGGATGTCATTGACCAGCTGACCGAACAGGGCTTTACCATCGGGAAACTGCAGTAGTGGGGCAGGAACAGCCTGTGCATAAAATGTGCATAAAAAAGACACGGTGCGTGACCATCCCCATTGTGATAAGGATGTTAAAGAACAAAAAGGAAAACGCACAGGGAAAAAGAAAAACCGATATAAAAGCAGGGGAACATCCGGAAGGATGTTCCCCTGCTTTTATATCTCCCCCACAACACGCTTATATACCCCTTCAGCCCATTCAAGTATGGCGCTGTCATCCACATCCTCTTCCGGAATATATACCACGCCGTTGATTGATGCAGAAGTTAAACCAATTTGCACAATGATTTCATGCCCATTGATGACTTTTTCCTTCGGATTATAGGTAAAGCGATAGATCCATTCTTCATCCCATTCATCATCCGAAGTCTGTATTCTCAAATCTGCAAAAGTCTCTGTTGGAACGGTATTATCCGCAAATATCGGCTCATCACTCTGCTGCTCTGCAAATTCCAGCTTTACAACCGGAGCTGAGCGGATCTCTTCCAGTATGTTATTTTCTTCCTGGTTGGAGCTGCACGCCGAAAACAGCAAACAAAACGAGCATAGGATAAGCCACAAGATCTGTTTTCTTTTCATCATTTCACCTTATTTCAATCTCGACCCATGATCAATCTGTCAGACAATTTCATTATCATGATATCATGACCTTCGCAAAATGACAAGAGCGGGATCCTGTCCTGCCTGCATTCTCCAGGCATGGACTGGGACGGGCGGGATCGCAACCGGTATAAAAAAGCCGCCGGCACAGCCGGCGGGAATTTCTATTTCATGGAGCATCGGCCAATCATCCGTTTGATTCTGCGCTTCCTGTTTCGCCTGCTTCCGCTGTCTGCTGTGCAAGTTCTGTCTGGTACGCACTCAAAATCGCTGTTTCCAGTTGCTGACGCACCTCAGGGGCGATCGGGTGGACGACATCCCGGAAAGTACCGCTTTCTTCCTTACGGCTTGGCATGGCGACAAAAAGCCTTTCGGGGCCTTCAATCACCTTAATGTCATGGACGGCAAGCGCATTATCTATTGTAATCGAAACCACTGCCCGTAGCCGACCGTCATTTAAAAGTTTTCTGATTCGTATATCCGTTATGTTCATTTCCATCTGCCTCCTTGCGTTTAGCTTGTACCAAAAGAACACAATTTATACAGGCAATCTGCAGAATCAATCGTGCATTTTGAATTCATTTATAAAAATAACACAAAAAGAAAGGTGTGTCAACAGACTGAAGAGTTTATTTTGGCGAATTTAGTCGAATTTTTATAGACGCATTGGTAAAAAACACTAATATAAAAGTAAATTTTTTGTGTATTTTATAAAAATCCTGCTCGGCAAGCCTGGTTCTGCATAAATCTTGTTTATTTTACCCGGATAAAACGATATAATAACAACAGGAAGAAGCCAGACAATGATCCCGCCTTATCCAGGACCGTCTGGTTTGAATACAGATACGGCAGTTCAATGCCGGAAGAGGAGCAGGGCATATGGAGTTTGCAGCAGAAAACCGGATACCGGAGTTATTAAAAGGGAAAAAACATTTGCATTTTATCGGAATCGGCGGGTCGGGCATGTTCCCGATTGTACAGATTCTGCATGGGATGGGCTATTTTATCACCGGATCAGACAATAACGAGACCGATACCCTTAAAATGGTGCGGAAACTGGGGATCCCCGTCACTTTGGGTCAGGCGGCAGAGAATATTGCAGGGGCGGATTTGATTGTCCATACAGCGGCGATTATGGCTGATAACCCGGAACTGGTGGCGGCGCGTGCATCCGGTGTACCAGTCCTGGAACGCAGTGAAATGCTGGGAGCGTTGACACGCTGCTATCGGAATACCATTGCGGTCAGCGGTACGCATGGAAAAACAACGACCACTTCTATGCTGACACAGATCCTGCTGGACGCGGGAAAGGATCCGACCGCCGTGATTGGCGGCAAGCTTAAATCTATCGGCGGCAACGGCAGATTGGGACATTCAGAAATCATGGTATGCGAAGCCTGTGAATTCGTGGATACATTTCTGCACCTTTCTCCGGCAGTCTCCATTATTTTGAATATCGACCAGGATCATATGGACTATTTCAAAACCATGGAGAATCTTTGCCGATCCTTTTCCCGGTTTTGCGACCTGACCTCCCGGCTGATCCTGGCCAATGGAGATGATCCGCACACGATGGAGGTGGTTTCTCTCAAAATGCCGGAAAAACAAGTGCTGACCTTTGGATTACGGGAGACAAACGACTACTATGCGGCCAGAATCGAGCAGCATGACGGGCTGCACACCAGTTTTAATTTTTGTTCCCATGGGCAGGCGCTGGTTCGGGCTGATCTGCATATTCCGGGGAGGCATAATATTGTCAACGCGGTGGCGGCCATGGCCGCTGCGGTTTGCTGCGGCGTGACCCCGGCGCAGGCGGCGCAGAGCATCGCCGGTTTTACCGGTGCGGGCCGGCGGTTTGAATTCCTGGGGAAAAAGAACGGCGTTACCTTTGTAGATGACTATGCGCATCATCCGGCAGAGATCCGCGTAACCCTGGAAGCGGCCAAGTCCCTTCGATTCCGAAAAGTATGGGCGGTGCATCAGCCCTTCACTTATTCCCGTACAGCCATGCTGCTGGACGATTTTGCACAGGTGCTTTCTATTGCCGATCATGTTGTTCTTTCGGAAATTATGGGTTCCCGTGAGAAAAACACATACGGTATCTATGCAAAAGACCTTGCGGAGAAGATCCCCGGTGCTGTTTGGTTTTCGACCTTTGAAGAGATCTCCGACTATGTGCTCTCTCACGCGGAAGCCGGTGATCTGGTCATCACGATGGGTTGCGGAGACGTCTATAAAGCGGCGAAAATGATGCTGGGCCAACAGGGGACAGAATAAAACTTTACAGAAAATATACAAATCTTCGGATTGTGTCTTTCTTGGTTTTGTGATATACTAAATAATATGTATACAAATATTTGGAAGTGAACAAGAAAGGCAGGAGCATGATATGAAGGTATTATTTATTGTGTTAAATAAAACAGAGCAGTTAGATGCGCTTTTGCTGGCGCTCTCCGATGCGGGCATTAAAGGCGCCACAATTGTGCATAGCACCGGTATGGCGCGGGCGTTGATCGGACATGGAGAAAGTCCGCTGATCAGTTCACTGCGGCTGCTGCTGGATCCCAGCCGGGAAGAAAACCGCACGATTTTCACCCTGGTGAAAGACGAACAGGTGCCGGTGGTCAAACAGGTGCTTGAAACCGTAGTCGGTGACCTCCAGGCACCGGACACGGCGATCTTGTTTACCATCCCGGTAGAAGATATCGAAGGTGTCAAGTTTTAGCGATTTTTAATACTTACGGAACATGCATCGGGTCTGTATATGACAGACCCGATGTTCTCATAAAGGGCTTTTGCAAGCCTGGGCTGGACAGATGACCTGGCTTGTCTGTCCGTCAGAGTATTTCGCAGAATGAGCAGCCTGAATAAAATCTACAAAAAATTGGATAAAATATGGTTGATTTTAGGAAGATTAACTGATATAATTAAACTGTTATGCAGAACGGCCAGTCATCAGGCAGTTTAAAGGATGAAGAATTTTGTTTGGGAGCGTGTGATGCTGTGCGTTATCTGGACACCTTGCTCAAGCGGTGCGCGATTGGATGGGCGGTACTGGCGGGGGCTGAAATATTACTGGCACTGGCAGTCGGAAAACTCAGTTGGCCGCTGATATGGGGGCTGCTTTTGGGCACACTATTTTCGTTTGCAAATCTGGCGCTGCTGGTACGCACGACAGCTAATGCGCTGGACAAGCAGGATCATGCGGTCGGCTATATCCGCCTGCATTATGTCCTGCGGTATTTACTGACCGGGGTTGTGATCGCTTTGGGCTTTGCCATGGACTTTTTAAGCCCGTGGGGGATTATCCCTCCGCTTCTGCTGCCCCGGATCGTCTTCCAGTTCAGCGGACATCTGGCAGGCAGGGACCGGCACTGTTCCGAATGATCTGACAGACGCTGAAGCAGGTATTCTGAAAGGGGCTGGGATTTCTACTATGGATGGAATTAAAATCCTGTATACATTTGAATTGCCTTATCTGGGACAGGTTGTGATTACGGAAACTGTGCGCAATTCTTTCATCGTGGTTCTGCTGATCCTGGCGCTTTGCCTGATTCTGACCCATAAAATGGAAAAAATCCCCCGCAAGATGACCCAGAAGGCAGCGGAAAAACTCGTATTGATGACGGAGAAGTTTGTGGTATCCAATATGGGCAGCCGGTGGCGGGCTTTTACGCCGTATATTATGGCGCTGTTTGGATCCTCTATCTTCGGCAGCCTGATCAGCCTGACCAGCCTGCGTTCAGTCACTGCAGATATCAACGTCACCCTGACCTGGGGTGTTGTGACTTTTATTATGATTCATTTTTTCAGTATCCGGCAGAAAGGGGTGCTCGGCGATCTGAAAGGACTGTTGGAGCCAATCCCTGTTCTGCTTCCGATGAATATCATCAGCGAACTGGCTACACCGGTTTCCATGGGCTTCCGTCACTTTGGCAACGCGCTGGCCGGCACCATTATCAGCACGCTGATTTATCAGGCGCTGGCAGGGTTGACCACTCTGTTGTTCGGAATCGGTATTCCGTTTTTACAGGTCGGCGTACCTGCTGTCCTGTCATTATATTTCGATCTGTTTTCCGGTGTGATGCAGGCCTTTATTTTCTGCCTGCTCACCATGATCTATATTTCCAACGCAACGGCAGAAGAATAATCTGATTCAAAAACAGGAGGAAAAAACAATGGAAATGACATCGGCAATTATTAAAGCAGCATCTGCAATCGGCGCGGGTCTGGCGATGATCGCGGGTATCGGCCCCGGTATCGGTGAAGGATACGCCGCTGGTAAAGCCGTAGAAGCGGTTTCCCGGCAGCCGGAGGCAAAAGGAGATATTATTTCTACGATGGTTATGGGATGTGTAATCGCAGAAACAACCGGTATTTACGCCCTCGTTGTCGCCATTCTGCTGATGTTTGTCAACCCGTTCGGCGCTTAAACAGGACTCCCTATAAAAATTTACCGCGGGAGGATGAAACAAAAATATGCTGAAGTTTTTAGCCGAAGATGCGGTGCAGGGCATTATGACCCCCAACCAGTGGACTGTGATTTTTACCCTGCTGAATCTTTTGCTGGTCTACTTTATTGTCAAGCGGTTTTTATACAAGCCGGTCAAGGCCATGCTGGATGCGCGGGAAAAAGAAGTTTCTGAAACCTATCTCGCTGCTGATCAGGCACGGGAAAACGCTGAGAGCATGCAGGAAGAATATCGTCAACGACTTGCGCATGCCAAGCAGGAAGCCAGCGAAATTGTCAGCAGCGCTTCCAGAAAAGCAGCGCTTAACAGCGAGCAGATCCTGACCCAGGCAAAAGAACAGGCATCGGCGCTGCTGGAAAAGGCAGACCGGCAGATTGCGGACGAGAAAAAACGCGCCGTCAACGAGATGAAAAATGAAATCAGCGACATTGCACTGCTTGCCGCTGCCAAAGTGCTCGAACGCGACTTGACAGCCGAAGACCATGAGAGGCTGATTGAAGAGTTTATCGAGAATGCGGAGGATATAACATGGCAGAAATAGTCGCGCAGACATATGCGGGCGCACTGTTTGACGCAGCTTCGGATTTGCAGAACACGGATGAGGTTCAGCAGGCTTTACTGGAAATCGGCGGTTATTTTGCGGAAAATCCCGGTTTTGTCAAACTGCTTTCTTCCCCGCAGATTTCCCGTGAAGAAAAACAGTCTGTTTTGGACGCGGTTTTTGAAGGCCGGATACAGGAACAGACGCTCAATCTTCTGCGGCTGTTGATCGATAACGGTCGGATTCGGGAATATCCTGCAATATGTCAAAAATATAAAGAATTATACAATAAGTATTATTCTATTCTGGAGATTACAGCGGTAACGGCGGTTAAACTTCGCCCTGAACTGGCTGAAAAACTGGCCCAAAAACTCTCTGCGGGTACGGGAAAAAAAGTGGTCATCCACAATCAAGTCGATGCGTCCGTACTGGGCGGGATCAAACTGATCTGCGGTAACCAGGAGGCGGACAGCAGCCTGCGGACGCGGCTTCGGGGAATCGGCGAACAGTTGCGTTCCACCATTGTACAGCCGTCGTAAAGCGGGGGGATTTGCCAGAAAGAAGAATAACGGCCCTGCTTTGAATAACGGTGGCCGGAGAAAGGAAGGGTGCTTCCGATGGAACTGCGTCCACAGGAAATCAGCAGCCTGATTAAAGAGCAGATTAAAAAGTATGAAAGCCGGGTTACACTCAATGACACCGGAACGGTTGCGACAGTCGGAGACGGCATTGCGACAGTTTTTGGACTGGAAAAATGTATGGCGGGAGAACTGCTGGAATTTCCAAACGGGGTGATGGGCATGGCACAGAACCTCGAACAGGACTATGTCGGCGCGGTTTTGCTCGGCGATGACACAGGGATTAAAGAAGGCGATACCGTCCGCCGGACCGGAAAGATTGTATCGGTGCCGGTGGGGGATGCGCTGCTGGGGCGGGTAGTCAACGCACTCGGCCAGCCGATTGACGGGAAAGGTGCTATTCTGACCGATCAGTATCGCCCGATCGAATCCAATGCCCCCGGCATCATCGGCCGCAAATCCGTCAATCGGCCGCTCCAGACAGGGATCAAAGCCATTGATTCCATGATCCCGATCGGCCGCGGCCAGCGCGAACTGATTATCGGCGACCGGCAGACCGGAAAAACGGCTATTGGGCTGGATACCATCATCAATCAAAAAGGGAAAAATGTCATTTGTATTTATGTGGCGATTGGTCAGAAACGTTCAACCGTATCCCAGGTTGTAGATACCCTGACCAAAAACGGTGCGATGGAGTACAGCATCGTGGTCTCGGCAACCGCTTCTGAACTGGCGCCGCTGCAATATATTGCGCCCTATTCCGGATGCGCAATGGGCGAGTATTTTATGTATCAGGGCAAAGATGTTTTGTGCGTCTATGACGATCTGTCCAAACATGCGGTGGCTTATCGTACGCTGTCCCTTCTTCTGAAGCGTCCACCGGGGCGGGAAGCCTATCCGGGCGATGTGTTCTATCTGCATTCCCGCCTGCTGGAACGTGCGGCGAACCTGGCTCCGGAATTGGGCGGCGGCTCTTTAACGGCGCTTCCGATCATCGAAACCCAGGCTGGCGACGTATCGGCTTATATTCCGACCAATGTCATTTCCATTACCGACGGACAGGTGTTTTTGGAAAGCGAATTGTTCCATGCCGGTATCCGCCCGGCTGTCAATCCCGGTATTTCCGTATCCCGCGTTGGAGGAAACGCGCAGATCAAGGCCATGAAAAAAGTATCCGGAACCTTAAAGCTTGCCTACTCCCAGTATCGGGAGCTGGAGTCTTTTGCACAATTCGGTTCTGATCTGGATCAGGATACAAAAGAGCGGCTGGCAAAGGGAGAACGGATTGTTGAAGTACTCAAACAAGGCCAGAATTCACCCATTCGGGTTGAACATCAGGTCATGATTATTTACGCGGTCATCCAGGATATGTTGGCAGAAATCGCTGTCAGGGATATTCTTGATTTTCAGGCGGAGCTGTTTCGGTTCATGGATGAAACCTATCCGGAGATCGGGCAGGAAATCGCAGATACCAGCGCGCTTTCTTCTGAGACAGAAGAAAAAATGCGGCAGGCGATCATCGAATGCCGGGATGAGTTTTTAAAGCTCCGCCGGTAAGCGGCCTTCCTGTCTCCGCGGGCAGGAAGTCGATAAAAACGGATGCTGCAGCCGGATTTTGTACGGCTGCAGGGGGGAAGGAGGCGCGCATATGGCTGGAGCCGGTATGCGGGATATCAAACACCGAATCAAAAGTATTGAGAGTACCAAGCAGATCACCAAGGCGATGGAACTGGTCGCTTCTTCCAAACTGCGCAAGGCAAAAGAACGTGCGCAAGCTTCTCGTCCATTTTTTAATACGCTGTATGAAACCATCTGCGACATCGCATCCAGCAATAACGATTTTTCTTCTATCTATACCAGACAGCGGAAAGTGCGGTCCAGCCTGTATATTGTTATCGCGGGAGACCGCGGACTTGCCGGCGGGTATAACAGCAATGTTTTCCGCTTCGCAGAAACGGAAATGATGCGCGCCCAGGAACAGGGTCAGGATATACAGGTCATTGCCATCGGGACGAAAGCCGTAGAGTATTTTTCCCGCACCGGCCGGACAATCCTGGGCAGCTATCCGAATTTTGCAGAAGATATGCGGACTTCATCCGCACTGGGCATTGCCCAGCTGGCAGCCAAGGCATTCCGGGAGGAGACCGTGGACGAGGTTTATATGGTCTACACGGAATTTGTTTCCGCATTGACTCAGGAGGTCCATGCGCTCCAAATCCTCCCGCTGTCAGACAGTATTTCAGGGGGCGGTCAGCCCAGTTCTTATGTCATTTACGAACCCTCTCCGCTGGAGGTTTTTGATAATATTGTCCCAAAATATATGACAGGACTGATCTATTGCGCAGTCCTTGAGTCCTATGCGTCCGAACAGGGGGCACGCCGTACAGCGATGGAAGCCGCCAGCGATAACGCTGACGAAATGATCCAAAACCTGTCTCTGAGCTATAACCGGGCGCGCCAGGCGGCTATCACCCAGGAGCTTACCGAAATCATCGGCGGAGCTTCTGCGGCAGAATAGCGCCTGATCCTGCTTGGACTGCCCAAAACGCAGTTCAAGCCATATAACAGGAGGTCAGTATGTCCAGTGTAAATACAGCCGGCGCCGAAAAAGCCGGTAATATCGGTACTGTGGTGCAAATTATCGGGCCTGTGCTCGATATACGTTTCAGCGAAGAGAATCTTCCAAACCTGCTTCATGCTATTGAAGTGCACAACGGCGATCAGAAATTAATCGTGGAAGTCGCACAGCATATCGGAGACGGCGTTGTCCGCTGTATTGCCATGTCTTCTACCGACGGACTGGTGCGGGGCATAGAGGCGTTGGATACGGGCGCGCCGATTTCTGTGCCGGTTGGTCCGGAAACACTCGGCAGAATGTTTAACCTGCTGGGAGAACCGATTGACGATAAACCGGCTGTCAAAGCATCCGGCCGGATGCCGATCCATCGGGCTGCGCCCAGCTACGAAGAACAGGAATCCACAATGGAGATCCTTGAAACCGGCATTAAGGTGGTCGATCTGATCGCACCTTATCTGAAAGGTGGAAAAATCGGGCTGTTTGGCGGCGCCGGTGTTGGCAAAACGGTTTTGATCCAGGAACTCATTAACAATATCGCCAAAGAGCATGGCGGTATTTCCGTGTTTACCGGGGTCGGAGAACGTACCCGTGAGGGAAATGACCTGTATAACGAAATGATTGAAAGCGGCGTAATCAATAAAACGGCCCTGGTCTATGGGCAGATGAATGAACCTCCGGGGGCCAGAATGCGGGTTGGGCTGTCTGGTTTGACCATGGCGGAATATTTCCGGGATCAGGAGGGGCAGGACGTACTGCTGTTTATTGACAATATTTTCCGTTTTACCCAGGCCGGTTCTGAGGTTTCGGCTTTGCTGG
Organism: Candidatus Falkowella caecavicola; assembly: GCA_904420125.1. Lineage (GTDB taxonomy): Bacteria > Bacillota > Clostridia > Oscillospirales > Ruminococcaceae > Falkowella > Falkowella caecavicola. The sequence continues at coordinate 12,629 of CAJFUK010000036.1, forward strand.
GACGGATGCCTTCTGCGGTTGGCTATCAGCCGACGCTGGCAACCGAGATGGGCGCGCTGCAGGAACGCATTACTTCCACCAAACGGGGATCCATCACCTCCGTACAGGCAGTCTATGTGCCGGCCGATGACCTGACAGACCCGGCGCCGGCAACGACATTCGCGCATTTGGATGCGACAACCGTTCTGTCCCGTTCGATTTCTTCTCTGGGTATTTATCCGGCGGTTGATCCGCTGGAATCTACTTCCCGAATTTTAACCCCTGAAATTGTCGGGCAGGCGCATTATGAGACGGCCCGTGCGGTCCAGTCCATTTTGCAGCGGTACAAAGAATTACAGGACATCATTGCCATCCTGGGGATGGATGAACTAAGCGAAGAGGATAAGATGACGGTAGCGCGGGCACGGAAAATTCAACGGTTCCTTTCTCAGCCCTTCTCTGTGGCAGAACAGTTTACCGGATTTGAAGGAAAATATGTACCCCTCAAAGAGACCATCCGCGGTTTTCAGGAGATCATTGAAGGAAAGCACGACGATCTGCCGGAATCGGCATTCCTCTTTGTCGGAACCATTGATGAGGCGGTTGAAAAGGCAAAACAGTCCAGAAAATAAAGGGGGCGACCGCAATGGCAACTTTTCCGCTACAGGTATTAACCCCGGAACGGGTGGTTTATGAAGCCGAGGTAGACGGGCTGACGGTCCGCACCACTGCCGGTGATGTGGGGATTCTGCGCGGACATGCAGACTATGTTGCAGCGATTGACATTGGATTTATGCAGATCCGGATCGGGAACCAGCGGCGCACAGCGGCGCTTTCGAATGGCATGCTGCGGGTAAACCGGCAGAAAGCGGTGATCCTGGTACAGGCCTGCGAATGGGCAGACGAAATTGATCTGGAACGCGCCAGACGCGCTGAGCAGGCGGCCCGGCAGCGGTTGGCAGCCCAAAAAAGCGATCAGGACATGGCGTTGGCAGAAGTAAAATTAAAGCGTGCCCTGAACCGGCAGCAAATCGCTCAAAAGAAATAAACATTTTTGGTTGGTCATTGAAAAAGGATGGTCTGATAAAAATCATCAGACCATCCTTTTGACTTTTGACTGGAAGAGGACAACCACTGGCTCTGCCAGGCGGGAAAATTTTTTAGATATGGGCAAAAGCACTTTCAGACAGATTCGGGGTAAGATGGGGATAAAATCCGCTGGTCGGTCCCCTAATAATCAAAGAGATCTTTATTATGACCGTTTTATATCAATTCTGCGCCAACCGGATATCTGGCAGGATAGACCGCTCGCTGTTTCAAAGATTTCAAACAGAGCTTATACACCCCAAAAATAAAAAAATGGGAAGAAGCGGTGAGTTTGAACATAGAACCGCTTCTTCCTAATGCTATAACGTTTGGGTGGGAAGTTATAGCGTTATTAACTATACCATACATTTTGACATTTTGCAAGGGCTTTTGAAAAAAAATATAATAAAATAACATTTTTTTACTACACCGAAAAGCAAAAAACATACGACCTTTGCTAAAAAAATGGTTCGATCATACAATCCGTTTGATTGGGGAGATGTCCTAATGCCAATCGTCAAAATCAATCGGCCGGGTGCTTGTCCGGCGGCATTTTTCACAATAAAATAACAGGGCGGCTACATGCTGCGGTTATCTAACCCAGGATAAAACAGGACGGCAGGCAGCCTTATATGCGTGCAACGATATAATAGGATGCATGAGGGAAAGGATAACGGGTGTAAAGCCTGTATTCTGCTGTGCTGCCATATCCCGCGCCGAAGATAGAGATATGGCAAAAAACGGGAATGTCCCCTGGAATGAGGAGGACACGGATCAGGGAGATCAACAAACTGAACGGCCGCCACATAGGCGCAAAATAACAAAACGAACTCGATGCCGATGGGCATGTCAGTTCGTTTTGTTGATTAAAGGGATCCCGCTTCAGCGCCGACGACTAAAGCGGGACCTTTTATTTTGCTTTATAGCGATCTTTGGGGATACGCAACTTAAAGGCCTTCAGGCCATAGCTGCTGGCGTAGATCCGCCTGCCTTTTACAGTTATGTAAGGGGTATATATGATAATATACTCTTCCATGGATACACCCCCTTTCTAAAAAGAAAGTGTATCCCCCTTGCGCAAACAAAATAGATATGTTATACTTAACTTGTCACAGTATATGTACAGTCGGCACATAGCTACCGATTGGCAAGAGGGCCAGCCACAGAAGTGTGAGCTGGCTTTTCTTGTTACAGCTCAGTTTTTAAATTATCAAGGAAAACCGGCAACATGTTTTCAATATAAAGTTTAATATAATCTATGTCTTTCTGGGTTACGTCATCAGGTATATAAAAGCGGGCGGTTTTTTTACCCATTGTTGGGATCTCAAAGAGATAGCCGTCTTCCTGCTGACGGGTAAAGTCATCGGTTCGTTGTGCATGCTCTGTGGAATCCGGCTTTTCACTTGGGACCTCTTGAGAAGAAATAGCAGCCTGCGGTTTATCCTCCATTTGATCCATACAGAGAACACCATGATTCAGCAGCCCCAGATAATCTGCACTCTGAATAAAACAATTGGCCGCATTGTCTTTCACTTGCTTAATAATACGATATTCATTCATCAAAATATTGCCCAGCTGGCTTTTGACCGGAACAGCTTTATCTTTAAAGCGCTCAATCAGCTTTGCATAAAGCGGCGGATTTCCAAATGCTTCTATTAAGAGTTTCTTTGACTCAGCTTCTCCTGTATTCGGATAAAGGATCCGTCTGGCAAGGTCGGTTAATTGGGCGGTGCTGCCACCGGTTGTGATGAAACCAAACTGTTTTGACGCGCCGATCCGATTCAAAAACGACTTGGTTGTCGGATTTGTAAGTCCCATCAGATTCAATATACTGGCGTAAGAGACAGATTTTCCGCCCAGCGAGTCAATCTGCCTGATGAATTCGTAGCATTCAGAAATAGAAACAGCCGGGTATAATGCACTTTTTTCACGGGGCTTTTTTTCTAAATTCTCTTTAGATTGACTATTCATATAGAACTTCCCTCCTTGCATAATATAGTATATCATAAGCTTATAAAAAGTCAATACGCAAACGTAAAAAAAGTCTAACGTTGATTTAAAAGTTTTATCGTTTTTATACCGTGATGTTTGAGAGGGGATTTTACGCATTTTAAGCGATATTTTCAGGAAACGGACGCCGATGTATTTTCAGTGGCTTAATCGGGGCGTAAAATCTCTTTAGGATAAATTATTCAGGCTCACTGGGCACATCTAAAATGCCGGCGACAGAGGATAGAGACGGTGATACAAAGGACAAGTTTAACAAACTATTCACCAGATCGCAGAACAGATTGAGAAAAGTCAGCATTTGTGTATCAAGTAGGGCATGAATTCCTGACCGATTATCCATATCGGCTTATGATAAATATACGGGGAGGGGATGAATGGTGCCATTTACAGAATTTATCCATGATTGTGAGAGCAGTGAAGATGTGAGGATTACCCATGCAATCCTGTGTTCACAAGACAAGGTGTTTGCAAAGTATGTGAAGTACCCCTATAAAATGGATTCATTAAAACTTTTTTTCTCGATGACAAAGTCTTTTGCTTCATTTGCCATAGGGATTGCCAGTGATCTGGGGTTGTTGAATATTGATGATTATATTGTACAGTATTTTGAAGATGAGTTACCGCAGAGCCCGGATCAGAATTTGGATAAAGTCACGATCCGGCATTTGCTGACTATGTCCAGCGGTATTCATGACAATACATATGGTGAACTGGTCGGACAGGATCATTGGATTAAGGCATTTCTGCGTCAGGTATTTCCTCATGAGCCGGGAACACATTATAGATATAGTACCCATGGCTCTCATATGTTGTCGGCAATCATCACGAAAGTCAGTGGCCTGTCTTTGACGGATTCCCGGCGATCGTGCGGAAATAAGCAGGGATGCGGGAACGGACAACCATGCTTGCTAGCGGGTTTGTCAAAAAGATGATTATCTATATGCCGGACACGTACAGCACCCATCTCAGGAAGAAAATCCAGATTGTATAGAATTTCATCGGCAAAGTCAAACTACCGGGTGGTATTCAGAAGACGATAGAACGGCAAAGAAAAAGCAGAACGGCAGGCCTTTCGGCCATGCCGTTCTGCGACAACAAAATTACTTTCTCAGGAGTCAGCGCCTTGATGCGGGGGCTGCTCCTTTTTTGATTGCCATTGACAAAAAGGAGCTTGGGAAAGAAAAGGATTTATTCAATTTCAATCCGTCTGGACTGTGAAGTACCTGGCGTTGCTTTCGGACAGGTAATGGTCAACACGCCGTTTTTCATATCCGCTTTCAGCTGATCGGTCTGGACATTGTCCATGGAGAAACTCCGGCAATAGCTTCCTGTCCGGCGTTCCCGGCGGATATAACGACCATTTTCTCCCTTTTCCTCCTTATTTTCATCCATATGAGCGGTGATGGTCAACACACCATCGTCCAGGTTGATCTCGACATTGTCTTTGGCCAGTCCCGGCATTTCCGCTTCAATCACATAAGCATCCGCGGTTTCACGGACATCGGTGCGGAAGCTGCCGAATCCGCCAAATCCGGAAAAGTTACCAAACCAATGATCATTAAACAACTCGGACAACATACTGGTCGGCCATAAAGGCTGATTGGACTCCAGATTCATTAAATCGTGCTGATTATATTTTCTTGACATACGATAACCTCCTAAATGCTCTTTCATAGTATACCCTATAGTATACGCAGTAAAGCATATTCTGTTTTTTTTCTTTACTGTACCTTTAGTATACATTAAAGATCAAAGAAAGTCAAAGTCAATATTTCATTATTTTGGAGGATTTAAAGGTTAAAAAAGGTCAATTTTTCAAAAGAGCTCACGAATGCTAAAAAAATCGGCTATTTTTACGATTTTACGCCGGATCAGACTTTGGAGTATCCAATTTTCGGTCACTTTAATATCTTGCCCTAAAAAACCGGTTCCCTGAGGGACAGGGAACCGATTTAATAAAGACAACAGGGAGGCGGGCAACCAGATGATTAAGGACAAATTTAATAAAGACAACAGGGAGGTGGGCAACCAGATGATTAAGGACAAAAATGTTCCAACATGGCGGCGCCAATGATCCCAGCTCCATTTTTTAACTGCGCATTGGTAATGCGGGTTCGCTTTTGGGTAAACCGTGCAAATTCTTCCCGGCGAACCCGTTCTTCCAGCATGGCGATCAGACCATCTCCTTCATTGGAAACACCGCCTCCGATACACAGAACTTCCGGAGCGAAAATATTGATGATATTGGTGATACCGCAGGCTAGGGAATCCATATATGTATGCACAACTGCTGTACTGCAGGGATCTCCGGCACGCATTCCCATAAATGCAGTGCGCCCGCTCACTTTTTCCGGATCCCCGCCTGTCAGCGCCCAAAGCTGACTCTCCGGATGTTCCGCCATGGCCCGACGGGTCAGCCTTTTGAGCGCTGAGGCAGACGCATAGGCTTCAAAACATCCGTTTCGGCCGCAGGAGCAGGGTTCTCCCTGTTCGTGAATCACCATATGCCCGATTTCTGTGCCGGTATAGTTGAACCCGGAGAAAAGTTTTCCATTTAAGATAAATCCGCCGCCGATCCCAGTGCCCAACGTAATCAAAATCATGCTGTGTATCCGCCCGGCATACTGTGTGACATATTCCCCAATGGCAGCGGCATTGGCATCATTTTCAATATACACAGTCCGCCCAAGTTCTTCTTCCAGGAACGCCTTTAAGGGTACCTGATGAAAATGCAGGTTGGGAGAAAAATCAATCAGCCCTGTCTCCGGGTTGATCATCCCTGGACTGCCGACCCCGATGGAAGAAATCCTTTCCATCGGAATAGCCGCCATTTCTGCCGCTTCCCGGCAGGCAGCGGCCATCTCTGCCGCTATTTCCCGCCCAGGTCCTGAAATGGTCTTTCGCTTTGCTTTCGCTATGATCTGAAAATCTTCTCGAACAACGCCTGCGGCAATATTGGTGCCGCCCAGATCAATCCCAATCGTATACTTCATTGGACAGTCCTCGCTTTCTGTTTTGTCGCTGGTTTTTATTCGTCATAAAAAGTAATTGAGAAAACAGGAGCATATCTTACCATACAAAATAATACTTTTTGTAATAAAATCGCTATTATTTTGTATTTGTATATAAATTGGACGAAAAAGGGATGCGATTTATACTATTTCAGAAAGGTTTTTGCCTGCTGTCCATCCTTTCATACTTTCATGTTTCATGCCTCAGGGCTGTGGCTTTTCCAGATTTTGCAGGGCCAGCAGAAGATCCACGATGCCGCCGTAACTTTTCACGCCATCCGGCTGATTGCTGGCCTTCAGATAGGTATCATTGATGGCAGAAGCCGCCTCCTGCAGGGTCCCTTCTCTGGCTGCCCAGTATTGGTTGTTGAGATTTAAGTCCCGGCGTACAGGTTCGGAAAGCGCTTCGATCGCCTGCCAGTAAAGGGACGGAGAAGCCTCATATAAGGCCGACAGGGAGTAAGAAAGGGCCAGCATGGCGCCGGAATACCGGAAATCTGCGCTGGAACTGTCCCGGCACGCCAGATAGGCGATCAGGTTGGCTTCCTCTTCGTTCATAAACCCCCGCAGATGGGATAGCTCATGGCACATAGTGGCGGGAATGGAGTAGGCAGGCACATCTGTATTGACATTTGCCTCAAAAGTAAAAGGAGAAAAAAGACCGGTGATGCCGGTATAAGACAGGGCCGCGGAAAACGGTACGGGTTTGGGGGAGTGATAGGCGCCGGCCAGTACGGGATAGGTTTCCGCCAGAGCGGACATGGCCTGCGCCGCCTCCCGTCCGGTATCTTCAAAACTGCCGCTCAAGGTAAAAGAACGGGCACTGTCTTCCTGCGTTTCCGTCCGGTATGTATTGGCATCAGCAATCAGGTCGGTACAGAGCCGGTATAAATCGCTGACGCTGGCAGGAGAAGCGGACAGGCCGATCTGTTCAGCAAAAGGAGTACGATAATAATTGCAATAGAAGGTTATGACAAACAGAAAAAGGAAACAGCCGGCGGCCGAAATCCATCCTACCGCAAATTGCCATACCCGCGCTTTCCTGTTTGCAGCAGGCGTTCGGAAGATTCGCAGAATGCCGCGTATCAATAAGTATAAAATGATCAGCCCCGCGGCCGGATATAATATGCCAGCCAGAGAAAAAGGAAAAAGTGCGGTCAGATTATGGATTGGAATAGCAAATATTTTGTATATAAAATTAGAAAATATACATTCGGTATAGTTTGGAAAGGATTTTGCCAGCCATAGAAGCAACAGAGAAACAGGGAATAAGGACAGACAGATGATCTGTCTTTTTGAGAAAGAATACATGGCTGGCCCTCCTGCGCCAAATAGATTTCTATTCTGGCGGAAAGTGGTCGAATCAAACAGAATCCAGCCAGAAAAACAAGACTCTTTATTCATAGTATACTATAAACTGTTATAAAAAGAAAGGGCTTTTTACAGGAGATTTATGCCAAATAGACAAAATGTGCTGTGCTTAACTGGGGAGCAATAAAACAGAGTGAACGAAGAGAGAAAAGGAAGGCGAATCTTGGAAGTTCACATGGGGAGAGAGGCGGCCTGCATTAAGAACAGGGGATCTTTTGGAAGCTGGCCAAAGAGAAAGGCATTTCTGCCAATCGATTTGGTTAGACGGATGAATGAATAACATTCGTAATCGGGTAAGAAAAATGACAGGCTGTACAGTCATTGATCTATGATTGTGGAAAGCAAAGGTTTCGGGCTTTATTTCTTTTTAATCCCCCAAAATTCATGGCCGGATACGATGGGGAAAGCGGTGATAGTCTGGCCCATCCGTTTATACAAAAGAAAAACCAGCCGTCTGCTTCAGACGGCTGGCCCATGGACAATGACCAGTGGATCGTGATCGTACTGGTTTCTATTCCCATATTTTATTGATCAGATTTCCTATTTCATTTGTTTAACCTGTTGGCAGAGAACTGTACATTGTACAGATATGATTTGAGTTTCCTCTCTTCGCCCAGGAGTGTGTGGCATAATGCTGTCAGGATGATGACTCCAGTTCAGCAAAAGTACAGCACGGGGCAAGCGGATAACTGCCTATGCACGGAACGCTGCTTATGCACGAAACGCTTGTGAAACCATAACTTACGAAGCCTTTTCAAACTGACTGTTATAGAGATCCGCATAGAAGCCGCCTTTTGCCAGCAAAGACTCGTGAGTACCCTGTTCGATAATGTCCCCGTCCTTCATCACCAGAATCAGGTTGGCGTTTTTGATGGTAGACAGCCGGTGGGCAATCACAAAGCTGGTACGGTGTTCGGTCAGCTGATCCATCGCCTTTTGGGTAATCAGCTCGGTACGGGTATCCACAGAGGACGTCGCCTCGTCGAGAATCAGCATGGGGTTACCTTGTACCATGGCACGGGCGATGGTGAGCAGCTGCTTCTGCCCTGCGGAGATGGCGATACTGTCGTTCAGAACTGTGTCAAAACCATCCGGCAGCGTTTGGATAAAGTGATAGATCCCGCAGGCTTTGCAGGCCTTTTCCAGCTCCTCATCACTGACGCCGGTTTTGTTGTACACCAGGTTTTCCCGCACGGTTCCTTCAAACATCCAGGTATCCTGGAGAACCATACTGAACAGGTTGTGCACGCTCTCACGAGTCATTTCCGAGGTGGGAATTCCGTCAATTTTGATACTGCCGCTGTTAATCTCATAGAAACGCATCAGCAGGTTAACCATCGTCGTCTTGCCTGCGCCGGTTGGTCCGACAATGGCCACCTTCTGCCCCGGTTGGATATGGGCGGAAAAATCTTTGATGATCAGTTTATCCGGATGATCAGGATAGCTGAAACGTACATGCTCGAATTCCACCTCGCCGCGTATGTTCGCAGGAGCGGCTTTCTTTCCGGTTTCGTCGGGCAATTCCTGTTCCTGCAGGAAGTCAAAGATGTGATCTCCCGCAGCAGCAGCGGTCTGCATCTGCGTCATGCCTTGAGCCAGGGTGCTCAGCGGCGAGGTGAACAGCCGTACATACAGGATAAAGGCGACGATGACGCCGAAAGAAATCTCTCCATTCATGGCCAGGGCAGAACCCAGCACACAAACCACTACATAGCCCAGATTGCCCACAATGGTCATCAGGGGCTGCATGATGCCGGAGAGGAACTGGCTGCGCCAGTCCGCATTGTAAAGGGTATCATTCATGCCGCCAAAGGCCTTTTTGATTTTCCGGTTGGCACGCGAAATGCGCACGACATCATGGCCGGAATACATTTCCTCAATATAGCCGTTGAGGGTACCCAGATTTTCTTGACGGGCGGCAAAATATTTCTGGGAGCGCAGCATAACCAGTGCCATGATCAAGAAGCCCAGCAGGGTGACCGCAATAGCGGCCAGCGCCATCCTCCATTCAGTGACAAGCATCATAATCAAGCAGCCGATAAACTGTGCCGCGGCACTGATCATGGAAGGCAGGCTGTTAGCCAGGGCCTGCTGCAGCGTGCTGACGTCGTTGGTCACACGGCTGAGAATATCGCCGAAGGGTACCGAATGGAAATATCCCATGGGAACCCGGTTAATCTTTTTCGACAGGTCACTGCGCAGATCCTTGGAGAGCTCCAGGGTGACCGTGGCCATGATATAATGTTCGACATAGGTAAAGACGGCACTGAACCCATAGATGATCAGCAGCAGGATGCCGATCGAGGCGATAGCCCCCAGGTCGATCTCTCCAAACAGAGAATCCGAAATCAGGTCGGTGATATCGCTCAGCAGATTGGGGCCAATGATGGTGAGAACGGCTCCTGCGATAGCGAACAGGAAGGCGACAGCCATCGGGATTTTTAATTTATTGGAATAGGAAAACAGTTCCCGCAGCACGCCGCCGATTCCCCGTTTGCTTTTTTCCATGGCGCGCATGCCGCGCTGTCCAAAGTTGCTCATGCTGTGTTCCTCCTTTATGCGCTCAGCTCGTCGTTAGAGAGCTGGGACTTAGCGATTTCCTGATAGACCGGGCAGTTCTGCATCAGCTCGTCATGGGTGCCGATGCCGACGGCCCGTCCTTCGTCCAGGACAATGATTTTGTCAGCATTCCGGATGGTGCCGATACGCTGCGCTACGATCAGGCGTGTGGTATCCTTCAGCTGTTCCTCCAGACCAGCCCGCAGCTTTGCATCGGTCCGGTAGTCCAATGCGGAGAAGGAGTCGTCAAACACCAAAATTTCCGGTTTTCTGGCCAGTGCCCTGGCAATGGAAAGCCGCTGCTTCTGGCCGCCGGATACATTGCCGCCCCCTTCTGCGATGGGGGCCTCAATACCACCGGGCAGTTTCTCCACGAATTCCGTGGCCTGCGCCAGCTCCAGCGCCTGCCGGACGTTGTCATCCGAAGCATCCGCGCGGCTTTCGCCGAACAGAACGTTCTCCCGGATATCGCCGGAAAACAAAATCGCCTTCTGGGTCACATAGCCGATCCGGTCGTACAGTGCATCAAACGTATAGTCCTGAACGTTTTGTCCGTCTACCAGCACTTCGCCGGAGGTGGCGTCGTAAAACCGGGCGATCAGGCTGACCAGCGTGGTCTTGCCGCTGCCGGTGGCGCCGATAAAGGCGACGGTTTCCCCGCGCTTTGCCGTAAAGCTGATGTTGCTCAGCACCTCCTTGTCCGATGACGGATAGTGGAACGAAACATCCCGGAATTCCACCGTACCTTTTTCCGGCGCTTCGGTTTTTGTCCCTTCCCGCAGGCTGAGCCTGGTATCCAGCACGGCGTTGACACGCTGGGCCGATACCTGGGCGGCAGGCACCAGCATAATGATCATCACCATCATCATGATCGACATAATCACATAGGTGGCATAGGTGCCGAATACCACAATATCGCTGAATGTGGTCAAGCGGAGAGCTGTATCAACAGCGGGGACATGATTCACCAGTGCTGCGCCCACCCAGTAAATCACCAGGGACAGGGCGTTCATGGCCAGGGTGACAGAGGGCATGAGCAGGGCAAAGGCCCTCTGGTTGAAAAGCTGGGTTTGCATCAGGGTGACATTATCCTTTTCAAACTTCTGGTTCTGATATTCCTCTGCGTTATACGCATGGACTACATTGATACCGGTCAGGTTCTCCCGTGCGACAGAGTTGATTTTATCCACCAGCTTTTGTACCCTCCGGAAACGGGGAACAACGATGCCGATAATCAGAACCATCATCACCAGCAGAGCTACTACGAAGCCCGCTGTAATCGCCGAAAGGGTCCAGCTCTTGTTGACAATTTTGAAGATAGCCCAAACCGCCATGATGGGGGATTTGATCAGGATCTGAAGCCCCATCGCCACCAGTGTCTGCACCTGAGTAATGTCGTTTGTGGTGCGGTTAATGAGGCTTGGGACGGAGAAGGACATCATTTCCTGCTGTCCGAAATCCGCAATTTTATTGAAAATGGCCTCCCGGATACAAAATCCGAACCCAGCCGCCACCTTTGCGGTTAAAAAGCCGCAGATGACACAGAGTATGGCGCTGGCCAATGTACAGCCCAGCATCTCCATCCCAGTATAGAGAATATCCGACATGGTACTGTCGGGTGATTTGATCAGGACCGTCAGATTGCTCATGTAATCCGGCAGCCGCAGATCAAAGTAGATCTGTCCCAGTACCAGGGCGGCACAGAGGATGGCCATCAGCCATTCCTTCCGCCGCATTTGTTTGAGTAATTTCAGCATAATATGATTCTCCTTATTCCTGATTTAAAATTTGCATAAATTCCTCCCCAGTGATGGTTTCCTTCTCATAGAGGTACTGGGCGATCTGATCCAGTTTCTGGCGGTTCTCCTCTAAAATTTTAGAGGCCTTCTCATGCTGCTTTTTCACCAATGCTACAACCTGCTTATCAATTTCCGTCTGGGTATCCGCAGAGCAGGCAAGGCTGGCATCGCCGCCCAGATATTGGTTGTTGACAGTCTCCAATGCGACCATATCAAAATCTTTACTCATACCGTACTGCGTGACCATGGCGCGGGCCAGCTTAGTTGCTTGTTCGATGTCGTTGGAAGCACCGGTAGAAGCGGAATGGAATATCAACTCTTCGGCAGCGCGCCCACCCGTGAGAGTAGCAATCTTGTTCTCCAATTCCTCCTGGCTCATCAAATAATGGTTCCCCTCGTCTACCTGCATGGTATAGCCCAGAGCACCGGAGGTGCGGGGAACGATGGTAATCTTCTGTACTGGAGCGGAATTTGTCTGTTTGGCTGCTACCAGCGCATGGCCAACTTCATGGTAGGCCACAATTTTCTTCTCGGCATCGGTCAGAATAGCGTTTTTCTTTTGATAGCCGGCAATGACCACTTCAATGCTCTCTTCCAGATCGGATTGGGTGACAAGCCGGCGGCCGTCACGCACTGCCCGCAGGGCTGCCTCATTGATGATGTTGGCCAGCTCCGCACCGGAAGCGCCGGAGGCCATTCGGGCGATCTTGCCAAAATCTATGCTGTCGTCCAGCCTGATTTTCTTGGCATGTACCTTCAGGATTTCCTCCCGCCCCTTGAGATCCGGAAGCTCGACCGGTACCCGGCGGTCAAAACGTCCCGGGCGTGTCAGTGCCGGGTCGAGGCTTTCGGGACGGTTGGTGGCTGCAAGAATAATCACCCCGGTATTTTCTTCAAAGCCGTCCATCTCGGTTAACAACTGATTCAGGGTTTGCTCCCGCTCATCGTTTCCGCCAATCTGCCCGTCACGTTTTTTACCGATAGCGTCGATTTCGTCGATGAATACAATACAAGGCGCCTTTTCTTTTGCCTGTTTGAACAGGTCACGCACCTTGGAAGCACCCATGCCGACAAACATTTCTACAAACTCTGATCCCGACATGGAAAAGAACGGCACATTTGCTTCGCCGGCTACTGCCTTGGCCAGCATGGTTTTACCGGTGCCGGGAGGGCCAACCAGCAGAATCCCCTTGGGCATGGAGGCGCCGATTTCTTTATATTTATTCGGATTATGCAGGTAATCTACGATCTCCCAAAGGTTTTCCTTTGCCTCATCCTCCCCGGCGACATCAGAGAAATTAATGCCCTCGGAGGATTGCACATAAACTTTGGCGTTGCTCTTGCCAAACATCATGGCGTTGGGACCACCGGCATTTTTCATCATCCGTTTGTACATCCATTGCCCGATGGCGACAAAGATAACGATCGGCAACACCCATGTCAGCAGGATAGACAGCAGGGGATCGGCCTGCTCGATGATCTCGGCGGAAAATTTGGCACCGGAATCATTCAGACGCTGGGTCAGGTCAGGATCCGGCATCATGCCGGTTTTATAGATGGCCGTATTATCTTTATTGGTAAACAGAATCTGGTTTTCCTGCTGCTGCACTTCTACCTGGCCCAAATCCTGATTTTCTGCCATTTCAAGGAAGGTGCCGTAATCCACATACTGTACCTGCCGCTGGGCCAGCCAGGGCATAGCAAGAAAATTGAACAGCAACAGAACCAACAGAACAATGCCGTAATAAAAAATCAACGGCTTTTTCGGTTTTTGAACTTCATTCATATATTTATTCTCCCTTCTTTTCTTGGTAGTGTCAAAACTACCTTCCTTTTTTATTGTAAAAGTTACGTTTTACCTTGATTTTTCGGAGGTTTGCAAATAAAAAGAGCAT
>CAJFUK010000037.1 GCA_904420125.1 Candidatus Falkowella caecavicola
CCATGAAGCGGTCAAAGGTGAGGACGGAAGCCGGGAACAGGAGGTAGAAATCTTCTACCGCTTTATCGGCAAAATTGATTGAATGATACCAATCTCTTTAACTATGTGATACCGGACATGCGGTCCCTGATTCAAACAAGCTTATTGCTATCAGTCGCTTTTTTATGGTAACAACAGATTTTCTGATGAAAGATGAAATAGAAGAACCGGATTCGGAACCAATCACCGAATGGCCAGCAGAAAGAAAAAAACGACCGTTTAAAATAGCTGGTATCATACTTTGCTGTATCGGCACTGCTGGGCTGCTCTTTTGGGGGCTGCTCCAGCTTTTTCAGCTGCCAGTTACAGAGCAGATCGCCGTTTCTTCAGCGGTCACCCTGAATGGGGCTGGTTTCCTGATATTGTTTTGTGTTCTTCTCCTGTTTACAGGCGTTTGGCTGCTCCTGAGAAAAAAATAAAAGTAAGGAGATAACAGGAATGAAGCGGTTTAAGTATTTGTCCTGGTGTTTTATACTTCTGGCGGTTTTGCTTTCCGATGTCATGTGTGCGGTTACAGCCTATGGGTATGCTTCCATTGAAACGCGTATGGAATATGGGATGACCAGCGCGCCGCCCGATGTGGCTTTTCTTTGGATTGTTCCCTTTGGTGCAGGAATTTTGATCTGTATTCTGATCGCTGTGTTTTGTCAGAAAAAGTACAGAATCAGCAGAGAAAAGAAAACCGATAGCTGTTGACTTTAGTCAAAAAACTCTCGTTTTCCATCCTTTTGTTTTCTTGTACTGATGATCCCGCCTAAACAGGATGATTGGCAGCAGGAAATGGAAAAACCCCGCAGATTACAAAATCTGCGGGGTTAATTATTTACAACCTGTATGGCTATCACCATTATTTTTCAGTTATTATTGGTACTGTTTTATGAGTCACTACCTTCTAACCGCGTTTTTTTGCCAATAGGCTGATATTTATAGTGAAACAATCAGCTGAAAGATGGGGGACATCAACAGGAAGCCTGTAATACAGCTGGTTAGATTGGCGCAAAGCGCAAACAGCGCACGACGTTTTTTTGTATATCCATGCAGCAGATATATGGAAATCAGGACTTCTGCCGCCAGGATAATACCTTCGACTGGAACCATGGTAAAATAGGCGGATATGGTTCCGTACCGGATTAAAGAAACTCCCATAGTTGCAGTCAGCAAAATCTGCGTCCCCAGATTCATCAGCAGAAACACCAGCCAGTTCTCCCGTAAGCGGAAGCGGAACAGACAGAGAATCAGGCCCTCAATCAACAGAGTTGAAAGAAATGTACAGGCAAACTGGACCAGATAGGAGATCCAGACCGGGGTGGATGTAACTTTACAGGAAGGATAGTCAAATGTAATATGGCTTTGAAGAACTTTCCGTGTCTGGATATCGCTGACTTGTACTTCACCGCTTTCCGTGGCGATGATAATCCGGTATTGATCCGGCAATCCGACATACCCAAAAGTATGTGTCCGGTTTTCGCCGGACACCTGTCCGATCAGGTCTCCCCATAAAGGCGCGTATGTGTGCCCGCCCGAATAAGCGGGATACCAGCCCTCTGATTCCAGGGACCGAAGATCTTCCAGCATGGATGCCTGGTATTCCTGTGGATCCAATTCCGGCTCATAGCCGCCCTCATTTTGCACCAACAGATCCAGGTAATACGGTTCCTGGGGCGGATTGGTAACTGTAATGGTGAGACGTGGTTTTGGACCCATATCGGCAGAAACTTGCAGAGTCAACAGCATCAAGACCAGGCAGACAAAGAATACAGACCGCCATTTTTTCATTTGGAGCATCCTCCCTTCATTGCAGCTGACTCACCTCTATTCCTTGCAGTAGTGCCGGGAATAGAGGTGAAATACGTTACACAACAGCTAAAAATGTATCGTAATTTGGACCGCTTTCTCTGGACTAAATGTATGTACATATTCCGTTGCATTTTTCGAAACTACGGTTCCGTCGATTTCCAACTGTTGGTATCCCCGGCGCAGGCGGAGAGTCAGATCCTGTGTGCGATGGGAAACGATGGTAGCGCGCAGTTTTTTCTGTGTAAGATCCCATTCCAGTTCTTCCACTTTCGCAAAGGTAAAACAGCAAACACCGGTAATCGTTCCATGCGGCAAATATTCCGGAAGCGCTGGTAAAAATTCAATGACGCCCAGATTGGAATACACAAGCATTTCTGCCATGACCGTAGGGAATGAACCGTAAATATCCGGGAAATAGACGCAGTATGGATAATGATTTGTCAACAGGCTGCGGCGAATAAAACCATGTTCCAAAATCTGTTTCAAATTGTGGTAGGTATCCGCCGTATCCTTCAGACGAATCGCACAGAACAGCCGATGCATAATGCCGTGGGCAGAATCATTTTCCTGTGCCCGCTTTCTATTGGAAATTTGGATTGCGCGGGCCAGTTCGGGCGTATCCTCCCAGGTAACCGTATGACCCGGCCATAAAGCATAATGGTGGGAAACACAGCGGTGGTTATAATCTTCTGGTATGCCCGGCCACGCCCACTCTTTCAGGCCGCCTTCTTCATCCAGCAGATAATAGGGCAGGTGATCCAGAATTTCCTGCCATTTGGCACAGCTTTCCTGTTCAATCCCCAGGGTTTCACAGGCAGTGATCAGATTTTCCATGATTTCCTGACAGGCCATAATGTCCATACAGGCGTTGATGGTAACTGAACTCCAGTTTCCGCCCGGAGGGCAGCACTCCGGAGACAGACAGGGGTAAAAAATATAATTTCCGTTTTCGTCTTTATCCTGCAGATAGTCCTCAAAAAATGCCGCGGCTTCTTTTAAACCGGGAACAATATGATTCCGCAGAAAATCCAGATCTCCGGAAACCAGATAATAATTCCAGAACTCATTATAGATCCATGCCGCGCAGGCAACCCAGTAATGATGCGGCCAGGTATAAGAAAAATGAGTCATCAGGCCGTTGCGTATATTAGGATGAATACTGGCCATAATGCCACGGCATCCAAAGATCTTTTCTGCATTCAGACGAAAATCTGCAAACTGGGATTCGATAAAGTCAAAAAAGATTTTCATTTTTTCAAACAGGCCGGTGATGTTGCCGCTGCAGATCTGTAGGTTAATATTGATATTATACTGACCGATCGCAGGCGGAAAATGGCCGGTTTCCGTCATAAAAAAGTATCTTCCCGCATCATACATATGCTCAACCAACGCCGGGCAGATATCTGCGCTGCTGTGCTGGCGGGCAATCAATTCCTCCGTAGACAGCAGGCGTTCGTCATCGTCCGATATATTCAAAAGACTACGGCCCAGCATTTCTCCAAGAGAGGCCTGGTTTTCCGCCAAAAGAGCAGAATAATCACAGGGGGTTTCCGCAAGAATACCAGCTGTCTCCCGCACGGCGTCCATACTGAAGTCGGGATAGTGAATGGTTTTTGTCAGGATCATAAACCAGGGTGCATTGGAAATGGTATATTGATTGTCTGTCAGAGTAACGGTTCCTTCCGGCGCATATATACGGGTGATGACCGCATAACCCTCGGTCCCCATACAGGCAGGATCATATTTGCATCCCTGCATCAGCAGCAATCCGTCTCTTTCTACATGAGAAACAATTCCTTCCGGGGAATTCAGGTTTTCCCATACATGGGTGCCTTCAGAAACATCGGTGGAGACAGAAAAAGTATAGTTCAGTGGTGTGCCGCTGACGGTTTCTACCTTCTGCACATGAATTTCACGGGAAACGGAGGTAAACGCGTGCCGGGCATATGTACCGCGGCGGTCGGTAAAATAAACCGAGGCCTCTCCGTTTTCATAGTTCATCGTACGCAGGTAGTCCTGTGTATTGCTGTCTTCCTCTGTGTCCAGGTGCATGACGCAGGCCGGGTGGGTCCAGTAGTAGTCATACGGATATGCTCCGTCGGCTAGGCCTTTATAGCCACATTTTTCTGCTTCGATCATCGAGAGCATGTTCGCCTCTTTGGATTTACCCTCCAGAAGCAGTCGGCGCACTTCCGGCAGAATGTGTTTGAGCTCCGGCACCTGCAGCGGTTCCTGAAATTTTGTCCAATAAAATTCTTCATGCTGGCATACCATCGTATCATGATACGGATGCCCATAGACAAAAATTTTCCGACCGTTACCCGCAGCACACAATCCGTCAATATATTGATTGGCCGGCGCAATACTGCAATAGCCGTGCCGGGGAAGAAAAGGTTTTCTTTTTTCAGGCGGCATCGGCGGAAATTCCGGAGAGGGATGCACTAAGGTGTATTGTTTCTTTTTCATAAGACCCTCCATTGATTGTTTTTATTTATTCAATAGCCAAAAGGCTAAAAAAAGCTTTTAACAGAACGACATTGTCAAGCCTGCAACAATCCACGCCTTTGAAGATAATGTTCTCCAGCAGCAAAACCCAATTCATAGACCTGCATCAGTTTTTCACGGCTTTTTTCAAATTTATCAATGGGAAGCGGCTGCTCAGGAGCAATGACGTCGGCGATTCCTTCCCGCTCCAGTTCTGCAATCCGCAGAAGCGTCTGGTTGTAAATCTGATGTCTTCGCGCTAGCAAACGGACCATTTCCGGGTACTTGCGGAGCGCTAAAGAATAGAAAGCCTTGAATCCCTGAGGCTTTTTCTGGTAACTGCGGTCTCTGGTCAGGACCACAATCAGACGGTCGCAGCCGTCCCGCAGCGCCTGTTCGACAGGGATCGGATCAGAAGTCCCTCCGTCCAGATAATACTTTCCCTGAAAAAGGACAGGAGGGGAAAATACAGGAAGGGAGGCAGATGCTTTCAGCACGGTGCATTCATTCTGCATAGACTCTTTCCCAAAATATTCTGTACAGCCGGTCTGTATATTGGTGACTCCCACCCGAAATTCACAGGGAGAGGCCTGAAAAGCCGTATAGTCAAACGGATCTAAATTTTCGGGAATCTCTTTAAAAATAAAATCCATTCCAAAAAGAGAACCGTTTTTTAGATAATTTCCAATACTTAAATATCGTTTGTCCGCAATATAGTCTATATTGGTGCGCAGCCCCCGGCCCTGCTGACCGGATAAATAAGATACACTGTTGGAAGCGCCGGCAGAAACGCCAATGAGGTAATCCGGCAGGAAATGGTGCTTCATAAAAGCATCCTCTACGCCTACCGTATAAACGCAGCGCATTCCTCCGCCTTCCAGCACAAGTCCTGTTTTCATGATCTTGTTTCCCCTTTGATTAGTCTTCATTTTATTATAACATAGAAGCATCCCGATTTCCAGATAAAGATCAAAGTCGTGGGATAAAAATTTCCAAAGATTTGGGAAGTCGAGGCAGGAGTTATTCGGAATTGCATACCCCAAAAATGAAACTCTGCTGTGATAAAGACTGTAAACCCGGGATGGCATTGACAGGTAAAAGTAAAGGCATCTCCTTCTTAATGCATCAAAGCATTGCAAAATAACGACCGATTGATTTTGCGGTGTATCTGCTGTATAATCGTTATATTATAGAGTATAAGATCGTTTTCTACTGTTCCCAATCCACTTGAAAAATACGGATTGTGCTGTTTATCTCCCGGTGCTTATATCAATATGATAGCGTTGATCATTTTCTGCGCTTTTATTTTGCTGTATCAAGACAACAATTTTTGCGTAAGCACAGGAAAATTCCGACCAGCAGGGCCGTTGAATCTTCAAAATGTACGTTGCTGCAAACCATAGTTTCCTGGAACTCATCTTTAAAACTATTGAAAAATTCATGAAAAGAAAAACCGTCATGAAAGAAAGTTTCATGACGGTTTGACAGACAATACAAAAAATATGGCTATCCAGGCTGTATATAACCCGCGCAGATCGTCCATAATGGACAATAGAAAACCAAAATGCTTGTCTATTCATGAATGAAAGGATGTTATTAAGATGAGTGTTGATTTTAAAAGCAGTCAGACAAAAGAAAATTTGATGCGGGCATTTGCCGGAGAAAGTCAGGCCAGAAACCGTTATGTTTTTGCTGCATCTCAGGCAAAGGCAGAACATCTCCATGTTGTAGAGGCGGTATTTACCTTCACAGCAGAACAGGAGAAAGAACATGCAGAGGTTTATTACAATCTGCTTAAAGAAGTGGCCGGAGAAAATATTGAAGTAGATGGAAAATATCCGGTTGATATTCATAACAGTGTTATTCAGTTGCTGCGTTCGGCACAGCATAATGAATATCAGGAATATGACCATGATTATGCCAGCTTTGGGGATATTGCCGAAAAAGAGGGATTTGCACGAATTGCCGGTGTGTTCCGCATGATTGCCGCCATTGAAAAGACCCATGGAGATCGGTTCGGCCAACTGGCGGATTTGATGGAACAAAATAAACTCTTTGTTGCGGATATTGAAACAGAATGGATGTGTTTAAACTGCGGTTATATATATAAGGGAACAAAGGCACCATCCAAATGCCCGGTATGTGATCATGATCAGGGCTTTTTTATCCGCCTGGAACTGGCCCCTTTTCAAAAATAACGCAGGGGATTTTAATCGTATGAAATGACGGGATCACATGATGGGCTGTTCTGGCAATTCCAACTGTTTCACATTCTCGGCTGCAGTCTGCATCAGTAGGGCTGACACACTGATCGCGGTATCTGTCATGCATTGATATACTTCAAGCCGATGATCTGGGTCCTTGTCCAGTTCACATGTACTGCACTGGACAAGAATCTTTTTCAGTGGACATAAATACACAATATCATCTCGCTTATTGATAAATTTTTATGAGCAAAGTATAACACATCTTTTTCTATAATTCAATAATTTTTCGACAAAATTAAAGAAATTTGATTAGGTGAACTCTAATAATTGTCGAATTTTAAATTAAAAAGTTGAATAATAGAAGCTTATCTATGGATTATCTCCAGAAAAAGTTGTGAATTCATCTAAATTGTAAAATATTGATCGCGAATAAACAGGCGGTTTAACAAAAAATTCACTGTCTCTGTGTGAAAATATGTCTAAAATGATTGACGGACAGATGAGAATCTGTTATAGTATATTGTGTATAAAAGGATTATCTAATAAAAAGATACAGATTGTGGGAGGTATTCGCTATGCAGAAGACAACAATTATGCTCAATACGATCAATGATGTTAAGAATTTTGTCAATACGGTTATTAAATATGATTTTGATGTAGATTTAATTTCCGGACGGTATGCCATTGATGCAAAATCCATCATGGGTATTTTCAGCTTGGATCTTTCTAAACCGATTCAGCTGGAAGCGCACACAGAAGATGCGACTGCATTGTTCGCGGATATTAAAGCTTATATTGTTGAATAATAAAACATGCATAAAAAACAGGCGGAGGAGATACCCTCCGCCTGTTTTTTATGCCGCTGAAACGATCATATCCTTCCGGACAAAAGAGTTTGGATAGTCAGTGAAAAAGTATGGGAGACACAGACAGAAGATCTATGCGGGTATACTCGGAAGACAACACATAGTTTGTACAGGTTTTGCATAGAATGTGGGGAAGAATCTGTACAAAGGGGGATTTTCAGTGAATAAACTGCGTAAATTTTTAGCTGTCTGTATCGCAGGGGTCATGATTGCCAGTGGAACGGCAGAGGTATATGCAGATGGTTTGGGAGAGGCCATAGAAGTCAACGCGGGCGGAATACAGACGCTGCCGGCAAAATCTTGTGCGCTGATGGAGGTTTCAACCGGCAAGCTTCTTTATGCAATGAATGAACACGATACACAGCCACCGGCTTCCATTACGAAAATCATGACATTATTGCTGGTGATGGAAGCGCTGGAAAATCAGACGATTTCTCTGGATGAAATGGTGACAGTTTCTGCGCATGCCAGCAGTATGGGGGGCAGCCAGATCTGGCTGGCGGAAGGAGAACAGATGTCAGTGGATGATTTGCTGAAGGCAACGGTCGTTGCTTCGGCAAACGATGCAGCGGTTGCACTGGCCGAACTCGTAGCCGGAAGCGAAGACGTTTTTGTGGAAATGATGAACCGGAGAGCACAGGAATTAGGTATGCGGGATACGGTCTTTAAAAACGCTTCCGGTCTGGATGAAGAAGGGCATGTCAGCAGCGCATATGATATTGCCATCATGTCCTGCGCTCTGCTGCGGCATGAAAAAATTAAAGAATACTCCACTATATGGATGGACAGCCTGCGAAATGGAGAGACTGCGCTGGTCAATACCAATAAATTGGTCCGGTTCTATGATGGATGTACGGGATTAAAAACAGGAACCACCAATGATGCGGGGAGCTGTCTGAGTGCATCCGCTGTGCGGGATGGGATGGAACTGGTTGCGGTCAGCCTGGGCTCCGCTAACAACGACGAGCGCTTTTCATCCGGCAGAGCGCTGTTGGATTATGGATTTGCAAACTTCTCCATTTATACGCCGGAACCTGATCTTTCGATGCTAACGCCGGTTCCGGTTCAAAGAGGTGTTTCCAGACAGGTAGCAGTCTATACAGACGGGTTAGCGCCTCTGGTCATTCCAAAAGGTATGGCTGGAAATGTTCAGCAGGAAATCCGTTTGATTGAATCGGTCGAAGCGCCTGTGGAAGAAGGGCAGCCCTTAGGAAGGATCCGGTTTGTCCTTAATGGAGAAGAACTGGCGAACTTTACAGTCCGCGCAGCGGAACCTGTCGAAAAAATGCATTTTTCTTATGCGCTGCAGCTTTTGTGGAAACAGCTTAATGGAGCAGATATCGAGACAGATCGTTCTGCCTCGTAAACCTTTCAGCAAATTTGCCGGAAATCATATAAATTTCATAAATCAGCCTTGCATTATACATAGTTTTATAGTAAAATATAAAACATACAGGAGAAGTTTTATCCTGTTGGTGTAAAAATGGAAGGAGTTTCATCAATGTCGCTGAAAGTAAATACCAAGCATCTGTCCGGTTTTGTAAAGGAACATGAACTGAAAGCTTTACAGTCGCAGGTTCAGACAGCGCACGACATGTTGGAAGCTAAAACGGGTCTCGGCAATGATTTTTTAGGCTGGGTAACGCTTCCTACAGATTATGATCAAGAAGAATTTGCCCGTATCCAGAAAGCTGCGCAGAAAATTCAGAAAAACAGCGAAGTTTTAATTGTGATTGGCATCGGCGGGTCTTATTTAGGCGCTCGTGCTGTAATCGAATGTCTGAAATCGCCGCTTTATAATAATTTAAAGAAAAATACGCCTGATATATACTTTGTCGGAAACAGTATCAGCCCGGCTTATTTAAATGAGGTGCTTTCCATTTGTGAAGGACGGGATATTGCGGTTAACGTGATCTCTAAGTCGGGTACCACCACCGAGCCGGCACTGGCTTTCCGTATTTTCCGTGAACTGTTGGAGAAAAAATACGGAAAAGAAGAAGCAAAAGGGCGTATTTTTTGTACGACGGACCGGGCAAAAGGTACGTTGAAGGAACTGGCTGACCGTGAAGGTTATGAAACTTTCGTGGTGCCGGACGATGTTGGAGGACGTTATTCTGTGCTGACAGCTGTCGGTCTGCTGCCGATTGCTGTAGCCGGTATTGATATTGCAGCGCTGATGAAAGGCGCGAAAGCTGCCCAGGATGCATATTCCGTCCCGGATTTAGAGCAAAATGATTGTTATCAATATGCAGCGCTTCGCAACATCCTGTATCGCAAAGGCAAATCCGTAGAGATTCTGGTTAGCTATGAGCCGTCTTTTGCCATGATGAATGAATGGTTTAAACAGTTGTTTGGAGAAAGCGAAGGAAAAGATAATAAGGGACTTTATCCGTCTTCTGTTGTTTTTTCTACCGACTTGCATTCAATGGGACAGTATATTCAAGACGGCGCCCGGATTTTGTTTGAAACCGTTGTAAAAATAGGCAAGCCGCAGACGGATTTGTTTATTGAAAAGGATGCGGAGAATTTCGACGGCCTGAATTTCCTGGCTGGACAGAATATGAGCGTAGTGAATCAGAAGGCTTTTGAAGGTACACTGTTAGCCCATACGGAAGGCGGCGTACCCAATATCGTGCTGGACGTTCCGGAAATGAATGAATATGAGTTGGGCTATATGATCTATTTCTTTGAGAAAGCCTGCGCAATTTCCGGCTATTTGATGGGAGTTAATCCTTTTGATCAGCCGGGTGTGGAAAGTTATAAGAAAAATATGTTTGCTTTGCTGGGTAAACCAGGTTATGAAGCCATGAAAGCTGATCTGGAAGCAAAGCTTCGCTAAAACTCCGACATCAGATATGCGATCCATCAAATTATATTAATAAAAAGAGCAGGAGGAGTTACTATGATTAAACTCATTGTAGGCGAAAAAGGGACAGGCAAGACAAAAATTTTGCTGGATTCAATGCACGAAGCAGTCAAAAAAACAAATGGCAATGTGGTATGCATTGATAAAGGTTCTAAGCTGACCTATGACTTGGACTATAATGTCCGCCTGATTAATTTGGAAGAATATCAAGTTTCCGGGTTTGAGGCTTTTTATGGATTTGTAGCCGGTTTACTGGCAGGCAACTACGACATTACCGATATTTTTGTGGATTCCATTCTCAAAGTGGTGGGCCGCGATTATGAAAAATTGGGGCAGTTTTTTAATTCGCTGGATCTAATTGCTAAAGATGTTAATCTTATATTTACTGTATCGGCGGATCGTCAGGTGCTGCCCGAAAGCGTACAGCAGTATATTATATAATTGAAATTTTTGTCTGTTTGGAAAATTCCCCCGGCTTGTTTGTCGGGGGAATTTTCCTGCCGTTTGGACACAGAATAACAGCAGGGTTTCTGGACAGAGCGACGTGCAATGGAGGAAATATATGAACTTTTTTATTTACATGTTCATGGGGGTTGTAATCGGCGTGGCCAATATTATTCCCGGTGTGAGCGGAGGGACAATGGCTGTCGTCATGGGTGTTTATGACGATTTAATTAACGCGGTGGGAAATCTGAAAAAGGAATTTAAAAAAAGTGTCCTTTTTTTAATTCCGATTGCTCTGGGTGCCGGTTTGGGGATTGTTCTTCTCAGCAAAGCAATTACCTGGCTCCTGCAGCGGTATCCGATGCCGGTTAATTTTTTCTTTTTGGGATTAATTGCAGGTAGTATTCCAATGATTTGGCAGAAGGCCTTAGGCCGGGATCAGCAGAAAACAGCGTCGGAATCCTTGTACAAATCCGGTGCCAAAAGCCGGATCGCGCATCTGATTGCTTTCATTGCAGGTGCGGCCGTGATGCTGATCACTACATTTTTTTCTCCTGCGGATACGGGCACTGTTTTCACACAATTGACGTTGCCTTTATTTATCCGCCTGGTTTTGGTCAGTATGATTGCTGCGATTGCCATGATTATTCCAGGTGTAAGTGGCTCGTTTATGATGGTGCTGCTGGGGACATACTATACTGTAACCGCCGCGATCAGCAGTTTTAATATTCCTATTTTGATTCCCGTAGCGATTGGAGTATTATTGGGACTGTTGGGAGGCGCCAAAGGAATTCAGATTCTGCTGCGAA
The DNA here is from genome assembly GCA_904420125.1 of Candidatus Falkowella caecavicola. Lineage (GTDB taxonomy): Bacteria > Bacillota > Clostridia > Oscillospirales > Ruminococcaceae > Falkowella > Falkowella caecavicola. The sequence goes on from CAJFUK010000037.1 coordinate 11,513, forward strand.
AATATCCTCAGACCACGTATTTTGCGATCCTGGGATTGGTGGCGGGTTCTGTATTTGGCATATGGCCCGGCTGGACTGCGAATCTGCAGGGAATCATTTCGATTGGTATGCTGGCCGTGGGGGCAATCATTGCTTATGTTCTCGGTAGCGACTGGATACATGCTTTCTTTTTATCCCGAAAGACAGCAGAGAAAAAAAGTTAAGATGCAGGGCAACGGTCTGGCTGTTTTTTCCGCAGGTACAGAAAAAACAGAAAAATAACAGAAATCCCCTTTACAAGGTCCTAAAAATATGATAAAATAATTTTCGACGCGGCGTGCATAGCTCTGGGGTTCAGCCTTTCAGGAAGATACACCTGCCCAAAGCTCTGCCGTTTGCAAATATAAAAAAGAGGTGTAGAAAATGTTACTCAAAGAAGAAAAAGCTGCGGTGATTGCAGCAAACCGTACCCATGAGACAGACACAGGTTCCCCGGAAGTACAGATTGCTATTTTAACAAAAAGAATTAATGATCTGACTGAGCATTTGAAAACACATAAAAACGACTTCCATTCCCGCAGAGGTCTGCTTAAAATGGTTGGACGCCGTCGGAATCTGCTGAACTATCTTATGAAGAAGGATATTGAACGTTACCGTGCAGTGATTGCAAAACTGGGTATCCGTAAGTAAAATCAAAATGGGCAGGCGGCTTTTATGCCGCTTGCCTTTTGGTCTATTTTTTGGAGTTTTTACCTGTTACCTTCATCCGTGGGAAACAGGGGTTTTGGTGCAGTAAAGGCACAGGTTAGCATTAAATCGTATCCTTTTGTGTCCGAGGAGAGGATAGGATTTATTGCTAAAGCTGTTGCCTTTATATATAAAATTATAGGAGGTAACCAAATGTTTGATCAGTACAGAGTATTTACGACGCAGTATGCGGGTAGAGAACTGAAAGTAGAAACGGGAAAAACCAGTGAGCTGGCCAATGGATCCTGCTGGGTCACTTATGGAGAGACTGTTGTGATGGCCAATGTCACGATGTCTGAAAAACCAAGGGATGGCATCGATTTTTTCCCTCTCTCTGTAGACTATGAAGAAAAATTGTATGCGGTTGGAAAGATTCCGGGCTCGTTTTTGAAACGGGAAGGGCGGCCGACAGATAAGGCGGTTTTGGTTTCCCGGCAGGTAGACCGTCCGATCCGTCCGTTATTTCCAAAAGATATGCGCAATGACGTGTGTGTTGTGATGACAGTGCTTTCTTCGGATAAGGATAATTCGCCGGAGATTGCCGGTATGATTGCAACATCCGTTGCATTGGCAATTTCTGATATTCCCTGGAATGGCCCAATCGGCGGCATTCATGTTGGACTGGTAGACGGAGAGATTGTTTTGAATCCGAATGTCGCGCAGCGGGCGGTATCGGATCTGGATCTCACCGTTGCCGGTACAGCAGAAAAGATTGTGATGATTGAAGCCGGCGCCAATGAAGTTTCAAACGAGCAGATGTTGGAAGCATTAGCAGTCGGACATGCAGAGATTAAGAAAATTGTTGCGTTTATTCAAGAGATTGCTGCACAGGTTGGTAAGAACAAGGTTGCATTTGAACCTCATGAAGTACCGGCTGAAATGTATGAGGATATTAAGGCGCTGGTCCTGGAAAAGGTACAGCACGCACTGGATACCAACGACAAAAATGTTCGTGAGGAACGGCTACAGCCGATTTACGCGGAAGTGTATGAAACTTTTGCTGAAAAATATCCGGAGCAGCAATCGTTAATGGATGAATGTCTGTACAAGTTGCAGAAATATATTGTACGCACCTGGTTGTTAGAGAAAAAACGTGTGGATGGCCGTGGTATGGATGAAATTCGTCCGTTAAATGCGCAGGTAGACTTGTTGCCCCGCGTACATGGATCAGGGATGTTTACCCGTGGGCAGACACAGGTGCTGTCTATTGCAACCCTGGGCCCCATCAGCGATGCGCAGATTTTGGACGGCATTGATGAAGATGAAAGCAAACGTTATATGCATCAATATAATTTCCCCTCCTATTCTGTTGGGGAAGCGCGGCCAAGCCGTGGGCCGGGCCGCCGGGAAATCGGTCACGGCGCTTTGGCTGAAAGAGCACTTTTGCCGGTGCTCCCTTCTGTAGAAGAGTTCCCGTATGCCATTCGTGTCGTTTCTGAAGTGCTCTCTTCCAACGGCTCGACTTCCCAGGCCTCTATCTGCGGTTCTACCCTGGCTCTGGAAGCAGCTGGCGTACCGCTTAAGGCACCGGTGGCCGGAATCTCCTGCGGTTTGATCACCAAAGAGGACGGCGGATTTATGACCATGGTTGATATTCAGGGTCTGGAGGACTTTTATGGGGATATGGACTTTAAGGTCGGAGGTACCCATAAAGGAATTACAGCCATTCAAGTGGATATTAAAGTAGACGGTCTGACCATGGAAATCATTGCCGAGGCGTTTGAAAAAACAAAAAAAGCCAGAGATTATATTCTGGATGAGGTGATGGCACCGGTGATTAGCGGACCGCGTGCGGAAGTTTCCAAATATGCCCCTAAGATGGTTCAGACAAAGGTGCCGGTTGACAAAATCCGTGATGTGATTGGCAGCGGCGGTAAGGTGATTCAGAAAATTTGTGCAGAATGCGATGTAAAAATTGACATTAATGATGATGGAAATGTATTTATTTCCGGCATTGATCTGGAAAATGTACAGCGTGCTCTGTCGGTTGTGACCACAATCGTTTCTGATCCTGAAATCGGGGCGCTCTATAAGGGAAAAGTCACCCGTTTAATGAACTTTGGAGCATTTGTTGAAATTGCACCGGGTAAAGAGGGGCTGGTTCATATCTCCAAACTGGATTTAAACCGGGTAGAGAAAGTAGAAGATGTTGTGACTGTCGGCGATGAAATTGTTGTAAAGGTCACAGAAATTGATGATCAGGGCCGGATCAATCTTTCCAGAAAGGATGCTTTGATGGATCTCCAGAAAAAAGCACAGCACAAATAAGAATGCTAAACAGCCAGATTCTCATATGAGAATCTGGCTGTTTTTTAACAGTTTATGGATGGTGAAGATTTCCTGATGCAGGAATTTGCCGTTTGACTTTAATATGCAGCGATTTCTATCCATTGACCCAAATCATTGATACTTTTGGAGTACGCCAAAAACCATGAGCCGTTTTTTAACAGATATTTTTGAAGGAGAGATGGCGTATGCTTGTTTTTGGATGATGAAATGAAAAATAATGCCTGGATACAGCTACCGTAAATAGACGATCAACAGGCTTAGAAACTCGCTCCTCTAAAAACTTAACTTAAACAATTCTGTATATGCAGTTTAGCTTTAGATGCCGGGATTATTTAGATTATCCGGAAACGATGGGTTACCATAACTTCTATTGTCATAGTATTGTCACGAAACACGCTTTATTATAAGCGCTATTGGAATGAAAATCAAGGCCCCGGTATGCTCCAGCTTTCAGCCACATTCAGCATAGCACGCCCTTGTTCTTCCTGGCCGATTTGCAGCAATACCAAAGCGGTGGAAACTGTCTGTAAAAAGCCCCATTCCCAAATAGCCTGTGCCGGAACACCGGTTAATGTATGTAAATATTCACAGCGTTCCAAGCCTTTATGTAGCGGATCTTGTTCATATTCTTCCGTCCATTCTCTCATAAGAACGCCTAAATCATATGCCTTTTCATAAAAAATGCCGTCAGGATCGATAAGCTTAAATGCGTTTTCTTTGGATAGGTCTCGCAGTGTGTTATTCCCATGAGCATCACCGTGAATCATAACAAACTCTGACGGATTCATAGCTTTTTCTCTTGATTTTAAATAAGAGAACGCTTGAGAAACCACCTGCTGTGAGCAGGGACGGTTTAGCTTTTTCCAAGTTTCTCCTATAAATTCCCGAAACCAGGCAATACTATCAGCACCAGTGGGCAGTCCTGCGTTTTCCGCCGGAACTTCCCACGTTTTTTGTAATACAGAACAGATTAGGCGAAGCTGATCCTTAACGGAATAAGAAAGTGTGCTAATAGGCTTTCCCAAGCGTTCCAACAAACAGGCTTTTTTCTCCATATCATAAGCAATCAGTTTTACATATCCTTTTCCATTTACTGTCTTTAAAGCGGTTATACTGTTGGAAAACTCGCCGCCAAGATTTTCAGGCATATCTATTTTGAGAACATAACGTCCTTCATTTTTTCCGTCTGCATAAGCGACAAAGGCGTGCGTTCCTCCTGTTAATGAGTTTCCGACAGAAATTCCCCATTGCTTTTCCAAATCAGCAATCATTTGATCAAGAGTGTGAAGCCATACTTCTCCAATCGCACCAGTCGATTTTGCTCGGCTCACTACCAAAGGCGGTATATAGTGTCGGTTTGGGGTAAAAGCCCCTGTGTTTAAGGTGGTACTCAAAATACGGTAAAAACGCTCTTTGTCTACAGTCCTTGCAATCTCCACATTGCCATCTGCCGAAGGGGTAAAGAAAGTACCGCCCATATTGCTTTTTTGCATGGTTTCTACCTGCACAAAGCCTTTTTCATAACTGCAAATATCCGGGTAAAAGATACTGACCGCGGCCAGCGGATCGTGTAAGGTCAATTTTCCTGCAGTTTGCAGCCACGCATCTCCGAAATCAAATACAGCTTTCATCAAATCGCTGTCTGCTCGTAAAAGCGTACTCGCCTGTTCTGCTTCAATCGTAAGCATGTCGGTTACTTCCAGTGGAATGGCTCTATGTGTACCAATACGAGAGGAAAACACAATTTTAGAAGCCAATGGATCAGCCCAGGAGTTCCAATTATAATAGGGATCCGGCAGTTGTTCCAAACCAAAATAACCGTTCATCACATAAAGTCCCTTTAGTAAACCAGGAGCGTCGGGATAAGTGCGAAACAACGTGGCAATATTGGTCATATTCCCGATACCGATCAGCACAATCTCGTGTGGATTTTCTTTGATTTTTTGATACAAAAACTCCGGTGCGTCTGCTTTCTCAAAGGTATCGTGCCGCCAATTTTTTAATGCACAAGCACCGTCAGGTGTTGGATATAACGGAATAGGCTGCAAAGTACCGTCCATGCCTGCCACAATCGGAATATTTACGCCTGCGGCTTTACAAATAGCGTCCGCAACCGCCGCACGCTTTTCGGGCTCTCCGCAGACAGTGGTAATGCCGAGCAGTTCACACTGCGGTTCTTTTAACAAATAGGCAAGGCAAATCGCATCATCAATATCGCCGCCGATATCGGTATCAAGTAAAATTTTCTCCATTGATAAAATCCTCCTGTATTTTGTTATTGATACAAGAGTTTACTGCAGATTCCCATAATAGCCTCCTTCGATTTGGCATTGAAATGCAAAAAATAAACAACTCCCACATACAACTGTTTTTGTATGCCTTTACATTTCCAAATCGCAAAATGATTTTTGTTGCCAAAGTCCGTGTTTAAAAGTAGAATCTCATACGAAAAAACTGGGATAAAGCCCCGTAAGGCCTTATCCCACTTCCACTGCCTTTTCGATCACAAGTCCTTTGACAAGCATATATATGATAGCACGCAAAAGCGCAAAAGTCAAATTTATCGTTTCAAAACATTCCGTTGTACATCAATTCTGGATTCGCAATTTCTATTATTCCCACTCAGCAAATTCCGATATATGGGAACGTATTTGAGGTGATTTCACGGGCAAAACATTCGCAAATATGTTAATGTTTCACCTGTTATTTGGGGCTACTTGTTTTCTTAGTATCAAAATAGTATCACAGAAATGAAGGAAAAGCAACCTTTTCAAGCCCTACACGGCCCGGAAAAACTCACCTCATATTGAGGGGAGTTTTCGCCGAAAGCGGTCTCAAATTGAGACCGCTTTCGACCACCACCCCGCCCAAAATCACAGGAGGCGGGCAAGCTTGCCTGGAGGTGCTACTCCCCGATAAATTGGAATTGGCTTACTTCCGAGCTTGTAGTTCTACGAGTGCCGCATAATGCTTAATATCAAATTCTTCTGGTGCTATTTCTGAGAGCATTTTCAGATGTTCGGACTCCCATTCTTTCAATTCTTCTTTAGAAAGAGATGCGCCTACACCACGACAAGCTTTCATGCGTCCATTCCATGTAGCTCTGGAAAAATGCACATTCAAGAGATATTCTTCATGATAAACCATATCAAATTTCAATTCATAGCAATCTGGAATTTGAATTGGATGGAGTTTTTCCCCTGCGCCACTCCATTTTGGACTATACTTCAAAACAAGCTCTTCGCTTTTTCCTGCTATTTTATCCTCATAGGGGAGCCACGCCATATACAAAACCAATAATTTACCAGTAGGCTTTAACATTCGATACAAATTGGGCATAACTTTTTTATGGTCAAAATACCAGAAGCATTGGCACGCTGTAATGACATCAAAAGATTCTGTTGGAAAATCTATGTTTTCCGCCGCCTCCGCATAGTAATCAACATCCATTCCTTTAGATAACTTTTGTGCCTGCTGAATTTGCTCTTCTGAAATATCTGTGCCAACCCACTTCGCTCCGTAAGAATACAGGTTTCTTGGCAGAACACCGGTTCCCGTACCGAGATCCAAAACCATTTGTCCGTCTTTACATAATCCTAAGTCAAGAATTTTTTGATAAAATTCTTGTGGATAAATGTCTCGATATTTTGCATATTCAGAAGATACTTTCCCCCAATCAAAACCTTTTCCACCATCTATTGTTTTATTTTTGATAATCAAAAGCAAACACCCCCATAAATCCCGACTTGTCGTTCTATTATTTGAAAACAGTATATCATACGGCCGCTTATAATTCCACCCTTTTACCGTCCGCCCCGGTCAAGTGAATACCTTGGCCGTTTGCAGTTTTTCCCCGCCTGCTCTTTTCCCTGCTTCCCGAGGCCAAGGACTTCGCCTGACCAGTCCGTCAGATGGACGAAACAGAAAACCCGTAGGTCCCGTTGAAAGGGACCTACGGGTTGAAATATTTATTCCCACTCAGTGATTAAAAATGGATTGACTTTAGAATCAAATCTTGTGGCAAATTCAAATGCCTTGACAGGTGAAAAGTTAGTATTGATTCGGATTTTTAGTGTTCTAGATTTTGAACATATTCAGATTAAATACTATTTTTATTGATTAAAATTATCTAACACCTCTCGCTGCTTCTGATCAGTGCTTATGTACAACGGAGCAAAGTGACTCAAATCAAAGCTTCTCCGCATATTCTTCTTATTTTTGTCATAACTCCTTGCGGCATGGCTTTTTGAAAGTGAAAAGTAAGATACCATTTGGACATCACGAATTTCTGCCGGACCTTTCTCAATTATCATTTTCATTTTATTCTTTTCCGACTTTTTCAGCACAAATTTTGGAAGAGCAAGCATAAGAAACGGGCCCCCGCTTCCTAAAAATATCTTATTGGAAGTATCCCATACACTCTCTGTATTTTCATAAATGGCGATTTATATGAATGATACTGGACGAAGTAGAAAAACAAAATAAACTATGGTATAATTAGGTCACAGAAAATGACGATGTTATTTGTATATTTGGGGAGGTATTCAACATGAAAAAAGAGTTTTCATCTATTCCACAGTCGATGAAAAAAATGGAAACCTATGGTTTTTCGTGGATGGATTTTGTAACCGCAATTCCTGCTCCATTGTTTGTCGCGACGTCATATAAATCCAACGGGAAACCCAACGCTTGTTTACAATCATGGGCATGTTTTAATGGAAGCCCCAGGGGGTTTTATGCAATTCTATCAAGTATAAATAAGGCGGGACATTTATATAAGACTCTAAAAGAAAAGAATGAAGTTGTTCTTAATTTTCCGTCTGCTGATATTTATGACCTTTGTTCAGCAACAATCCGTAATAATGGATTTGACGATGATGAGATTACTTTATCCGGACTAACTGCTGAACCGGCCTCTACCGTTCATGCACCACGAATCAAGGAGTGTTTTCTTAATCTTGAGTGCCGTTATCTGTGGGAGCGAGAAATTGTAGAAGGCGATACCCATGTTTTAATTTGTTTAGAAGTGGTAAATATTTGTATCGATGAAGCGCATATAGATGAGGCTGTTCAGGGGAGATACAATGAAAGCGGCTATCTTTACAATATACATTATCCGATCAATCCAGATAACTATCATGGTAAGTCTAATGACTGGATCGCTATTTTGAAAAAGTATAGAGATATGGGAGAGTACTGAACCAAGTGAACCGATAGCGTAATGAGGGCGTAGCAAAATCAGCCGCCCTTGTTTCTGATCAAGTGAACGGCTACCGTTGTCGTGGACAAGTGTCTCTGCCGCTGCTGAAATGGGAATCAAGATGGCGAACGCACTCTTTGCTGTCGTCATCTTACTATGATGCGGATCTTCTATTGTTACCTTCATTCCCTTAAAATACCGTTTTATTGCGGGACACTATGGAAAGAGGAAACTCAGAGATTCACATTCTGACTTTTATCATTTCTCTTTATAGCTTCTGATACATTTTATATGATTCCGTGAAATCCGAACACCGTTTGGGCACCAAAGCGTTAAAAGACATTGTTGTTTTGAGTACCCTAATTGGCGAGGAAACCAGTATTTGTAAGGGTTTTTACAGTCGAAATTTTTTGATAGCACAAAATCAAATACTATTTTTTATATCTTTCTTCTCTTAAAATCTGCAAATATAGTTGTAAAGTGTTTCATTTTTCAGTATAATAAAAAATATGGGTTGCACGCGCTTTTGTGCAGGCAGGAAGAATAAGGGCGGGGAATGAAGATGAAAAAAGTCGGATTTGATAATGAAAAGTATTTGAAAATGCAGTCAGAACATATTCGGGAACGAATTGCACAGTTTGATAACAAGCTGTATCTGGAATTTGGCGGAAAATTGTTTGACGACTACCATGCCTCCAGAGTATTACCGGGATTTGCTCCGGACAGTAAAGTAAAAATGCTCATGCAGATGGCAGATCAGGCAGAAATCGTCATTGTGATTAACGGAGGAGATATTGAGGCCAATAAGGTACGGGGCGATCTGGGAATCACTTATGATGCGGATGTTCTGCGCTTGATTGATGCTTTTCGGGATATCAATCTATACGTGGGAAGTGTGGTCATTACACAATACTCCGGACAGCCTGCGGCAGATGCATTTCGCAAACGGTTGCACCATCTTGGGGTACAGGTATACCTTCATTACTCGATCCCCGGTTATCCGTCCAACATTCCGTTTATTGTCAGCGATGAAGGGTTTGGAAAAAACGAATATATTGAAACAACACGTCCGTTGGTTGTTGTTACAGCGCCTGGTCCGGGAAGCGGTAAAATGGCTACCTGTCTATCTCAGCTGTATCACGAATACCGCAGAGGTGTAAAGGCGGGATATGCCAAATTTGAGACATTTCCGGTTTGGAATTTACCGTTAAAGCATCCGGTCAATCTGGCGTATGAAGCGGCCACCGCTGATCTTAACGATGTAAACATGATCGATCCTTTCCATCTGGAAGCATACGGACAGACCACTGTCAATTATAATCGGGATGTTGAGATTTTTCCGGTCCTGAATACAATTTTTGAGAAAATTGCCGGCACCAGCCCTTATAAATCTCCGACAGATATGGGCGTCAATATGGCGGGGAACTGCATTGTAGATGATGCAGTCGTATGTGAAGCGTCCCGCCAGGAAATTATCCGTCGGTATTATTATTCTCTTTGTGAACAAAGAAAAGGTTGTCTGGATGCAGAGGCTGTCTATAAAGTCGAGTTGTTAATGAATCAGGCCGGCATTTCTACAGAAAAACGCGTAGTTGTGCAAGCGGCATTGGATCGGGAAGAACAGACAGGATTGCCGGCTGCGGCGATCCAGCTACCCGACGGACGGATTGTTACCGGGAAAACGTCTCCTTTACTGGGTGCTTCGGCGGCGGTTCTTTTAAATGCGCTCAAGGAACTGGGTGGGATCAGCCACAATATCCATCTGATTTCTCCGATTGTAATCGGACCCATTCAAAATCTGAAGATCAAGCACCTGGGAAATCATAATCCCCGGCTACATACTGATGAGATCCTGGTCGCTTTATCTATCAATGCGGCGACAAATCCTACAGCTGAACTAGCGCTCCAGCAATTAGCCAAACTGCGGGGATGTGAAGCACATTCCACGGTGATTCTTTCTCATGTAGATGACAGTACATTTAAAAAGCTGGGTGTGAATCTGACCTGTGAACCCAAATATCAGACAAAAAAGCTTTATCATCATTAAGGGGTCTGCGAACTCCGGCAAATCATCGTAAAATAAGGATCGGAGAACTTTCTATGCTTACTCTTCAGGTATGGCCAAACTCGTGTGACCATCATCTGAAAAGTTAAATAAGAGCATTCAGAAAAAGACTTGAAAAAAATAAATCTTTGGATTACAATAGATCTTATCAGAGAAATTCTGGTAAGATCTATTTTTGTTGCATGATTGCTGCATCATCTGAGAATCTGAATGGGTAAGCCTGTTGGAATATGACGCAAAGGGGAGTCGTCATGTGAGATATGATATTATTCTAAGCTTAGCGGGCATCCTGATTTTTTTAATCTTCGGTCTTTCCGCTATGCAGGTTGTACTTTCCAGAATCCATTTGCTCTTTGGGCTACTGTGGCTGAGAATCACAGGAAAAATCAGAATCGCAGCGCGAGGATGGGGATTTTTTCTGGGAAATACCCGCTCCCCCAAAATTGATTTTGCGGTTTTTGCCGGTTCTGCTGTTTATTTGGTCAAACTGTGCGGTGTATATCGGACTTATACAACGATGCTGGTCAGAAATCCAAAATCTTGGCAATTTACCCGTCCTAAAATGTTTTCCCTTTTAAAAGAACAGCATAGTCATGCGGTTGTTCTCCGCTTTGATCTGAAAAACATGCTGCAACATGTCAGCGGTTTTTCACAGATGGAGGGTCTGGAGATACTACCGGTTGTTTTATTTTCTCCGCCGCCAAAAGAAATTTTGGTTCAATCCGAAACGGATACACAACAGGTTTTAAACGGGGATAAGCTGTATCAGGATCTGATGTTTACTGTCCGGGGGTTTTGCAGGAGACTGCAGCAGACAGAGAAGCTTTCAGAAACAGAAGCTGCAAAACAACTGCGAGCTGATATTTCCAGAGCACTACGGGAACAATAGGCAAGTAAGATTGGAAAGGAAGGGAAATTATGCAGAAAAAACTACAGGAATATGCAGATATTATTGTGGGTATGGGTGTGAATCTTCAGAAAGAGCAGACGTTGGTTATTTCGGCTCCTATTGAATGCGTTGAATTCGTACGAATGATTTCTGCAGCGGCTTATCGCCAAGGCGCGCGGGAAGTTGTTTACCACTGGAATGACGACCAGCTGACCCGTCAAAAATATCTTCATGCAGACAGTTCTGTATTCGACACGATTCCTGCCTGGCGGCAGACTTTTTATGAAGAGTATTCTACAAAGGGGGCGGCCTTCTTAAGCCTTTATGCAGAAGATCCGGAAAACCTGAAAGGTGTAGATCCGGACCGGATGCAGCGTTTCAGGCGGGCAAACGGGGAAGCATTAAAAGAGTTTTACCGGCGGGAAATGGAGAATGAGATCCCCTGGTGTGTCGTCTCGCTGCCGACTTACGGCTGGGCAAAACGGGTATTCCCGGATGTATCTGCAGAAGAGGCGATGGTCAAACTTTGGAATGTGATTTTTAAAGTGATGCGAATTGGCGAGGGAACCGCAGAACAGGCATGGCAGAAACATCTGCGCGTATTACAGGAACATGCGGATTTCTTAAACCAGCAGGATTTTCGGTATCTTCACTATCAGAATGCGCTGGGAACCGATTTGATGGTCGAACTTCCAGACAATCATATTTGGACATGTGGCGGAGAAAAGACAAAATCAGGACAGAAGTTTGTACCGAATATGCCGACAGAAGAAATTTTTACAGCGCCGAAACGGGATGGCGTCAATGGAGTTTTGTTTGGTTCTAAACCTTTGGCTGAATCCGGAAATATTATTGATGGGATACGCTTTGAATTCCAGGATGGAAAAATTGTGCGGGCAGATGCAACCAGAGGCCAGGAATACCTGCGCCAGGCGATTACAGTGGATGCCGGCGCTTCTTATCTGGGAGAAGTGGCGCTGGTTCCTTATGAATCTCCGATTTCTCAGTCGGGCATCCTGTTCTATAACACGCTGTTTGATGAAAACGCTTCCTGTCATTTTGCATTTGGAGAAGCTTATAAGTCCTCGGTCAAGGGCGGGGAATATATGACGGAAGAAGAACAGAGACAGGCAGGGCTCAATATGTCCCTGACTCATGTGGACTTTATGGTGGGGACGCCGGATTTGCAGATTATCGGTATCCGGAAAGACGGAACGGAAGTTCCGGTGTTTATAAACGGGAATTTTGCTGGATAAAATCCCGTAAGACATAAAGGAGGCAGGAATATGAAAGCTTTATTCATTGGCGGTACCGGAACGATCAGTATGGAAATTACCAAGCTGTTGCCTAAGCTGGGATGGGAACTCTATTTATTTAACCGTGGCAATAAAAATGACAACCTACCCGATGGCGTGCATTTGATCCAGGGGGATATCAACCGGGAAGAAGAAGCTGCCCGGCTGCTTGCAAATGAAACCTTTGATACGGTGGTGGATTTTATTGCATTTGTACCCTCCCAATTGGAGCGGGATTATCGCCTGTTTTCCGGCAGAACACGGCAGTTTATTTTTATCAGTTCGGCTTCCGCTTACCAGAAGCCGCTGTCTGACTATAGAATTACGGAAAGCACGCCGCTTGTCAATCCCTATTGGGAATATTCCCGCAATAAGATTGCCTGTGAAGAGTATTTAATGACACAGTATAGAAATCACGGTTTTCCGGTTACCATCGTTCGTCCGAGTCATACCTATAGTGACTTTTCCATTCCAACCGGTATCCATGGCAATAAAGGCAGTTGGCAGGTAGCTAAACGAATGCTGGAGGGGAAACCGGTACTGATTCCCGGAGATGGGACGTCCTTATGGACGATGACACATAGTGCAGACTTTGCCAAAGGATTTGTCGGATTGATGGGCAATATTCATGCGCTCGGAGAAGCGGTGCATATTACATCGGATGAATCCTTAACCTGGAATCAAATCTACCAGGCACTGGCAGATGCTTTGGGTGTACCACTGCATGGCGTACATGTGGCTTCGGAATTTCTCGCATCCTGCAGTTCCTATGATTTGCGCGGCAGCCTTTTGGGTGATAAAGCGAATACGGTGGTATTTGATAACACAAAAATTAAACGGCTGGTTCCGGGCTTTACGGCAACCATTCGTTTGGATCAGGGCATTCGGCAGACGGTGCAATATCTGCTGGCGCACCCTGAACTACAGGAAGAAGACCCTGAATTTGATGCATGGTGTGACCGCGTCATTGCGCAGCTGCAACAGGCGGCGGAGCGGGTACGGCAAGGATAGAAGACCGATTGTTCCGAAATGCCAACGGATCATGTACAGGATAAAAAGACGGCCTGTCAGCTTATAGCTGACAGGCCGTTTTTACTGTAAAAAATCGTTCTTATGGAAGGGGATATTGAGACAGATCCGGCAGATCTTCTAATGTGATGGACTTTTCGCTTTGATACATTTTTTGCAGGATATGCGCTTCTGTGCATTTCTCACTGTAGTCATGATCGGTTCCATCCTGTACTACAAAACCGCCGCACCATGTAGAATACCAACACCAGGGCGCCTGATCCCGGAACATCCAATCAATATCCGGTACAATGCCGTTTTCGGTTAGTGCAATAATTTTCTTTGCGGAGGTATATCCCTGTGCCTGATGAAAGCGTCCGTTTTGGGCTGCATAACAATGCTCCGGTGCATATACGTCTTCACCAATGACATCGACATATGCATCTCCGGGATACCAATCTTTAGCCTGCCCATTCCATACCCAGATCAAATTATTTAGACCATGGTAATTGGTTAATCGCTCATACAGCAAATGATACAGGCGGATATAAGGTTCAGGCCCTTTCGCCCCCCACCAGAACCAGCCGCCGCTTGCTTCATGCAGCGGTCTCCAGAGAACAGGAATATCTTCATCTTGCAGCCGTTTAAGCTGCTCTGCAATCGTGTCAATATCCCGCAGCAGCAAAGCATATTTTTCCGGCTCTTTTCCATCCATTACCGCCGCAATATCAAATGTAGTAGCATGCGTATAAAAACCACTCCACCATTCGTGTCCCGGAACGTTTAAAAGATCTGTCGGAGCATTCCAGTGCCAGCAGAATCCGACGATTCCTTTTTGCTCTTTGGCCCAGATAATCGCATCATCTGTCAATCGGCTGGATAATCCAAATTCTACTCGCGTCGGAGAATAATCGATAAAATCAAATTCTGCTACAGCCGGATAATGTCCAGTCAGTGTATGGATAGCTTTCAATTCCGGACTGTGAATGTCTCCGTTGACATGCTGACCGGTAATAATTTTTTTGCCGTACTGATCCGAAAGAAAATGCATTAAACGTTTGGCGGAGGAAGAAGCGTTGGGATTAACCAGTATCGGCGGGACAGAAAATGCGTGCGGATCTGCCGGTGCAGAGGGACGCACACAGACCGAATCGACAAAGATATATCCCCAGCTTTTGATAAAGGATAACTTGTTGACCCCTTCATATAAGTAATTCTGCTGTAGTGTCAGGGGAATAAAGGACGGATTAGAGGGGGTATACAGTTCTCCCATAATTTCATCGTTAATGATCAAACTGTTTGTCTTATTTCCGTGAGGCGAAGCGATCCAGACAGTGATGTCATACATCCCCTCTTTTTCGACCACGATATACAGGTCCGCACGGGCACCGTCTTCCATAAAGGGACCGACCGCGCCGGTTCCGGTATATCCCGGAAAATCCGTATGAACGGCATTGTTCGTAAGCACGGCCTGTGCTGCCGGATAGCAGGCGCCGTATTCTGTCTGTCCGACCGGATGCACCCCCTGCATTGCATCAGAAATTTTCATGATTGTCACCCTACCTTTCTTGTGGAATTCTGAAATTCTTTCTTTAATTAACACAAGTTTTTTTTAAGTTACTGTAAAGTTTACCCTTAATATAACAGATTCAAATTTCCGTGTAAAGACATTCTATAAAAATGATAAGATTTTTCCTAAAGAGAGGAAAATTAATCCAACGGATAGGATGTTAAATCAGGCAGTTCATCCAGCGTAATCGCATTTTCACTGTGATACATCTTGACCAGTTGTGAGATTTCTGTCTGTTCTTCCGAATAAATGTCCACACCATCAATTTGGAGGACAAAGGGTTTTCCCTGCCAGGTAGCATACCAAGCCCAGGGGGCATGATCCCGGAAGATCAGATCCGGGTCCGGAATCACACCATTTTCACTTAAGGCGATGACTTTCCGGGTATCTGTATAATCCAGAGCCTGTTGGAAACGTGCGGTTTGTGAGGAATAATCATGTGGCGGCGGATAGATGTCTTCTGAGATAATATCGACATATTCATCGCCTGGATACCAGTCCTTGGCCTGGCCATTCCATACCCAAATCAGATTATTTAAGCCATGATAGTTGGTCAGCCGGTCGTACAGCAAACGATACAGTGCAATATAAGGCTCCGGACCTTTTGCCCCCCACCAGAACCAGCCACCGCTTGCCTCATGCAAAGGCCTCCAGAGAACCGGTATGTTTTCTTCCTGAAGGCGCTTAAGCTGTTCTGCTATCACATCTATATCACGGAGTATATTGGCATATCCTTCCGGATCCTCACCGTTCATTGCTTTTTCCAGATCAAATGTGGTTGCATGGGTATAAAATCCGCTCCACCACTCATGTCCCTGTGTATTGAGCAGGTCCTTTGGGGCATTCCAGTGCCAACAGAATCCAACGATACCGCCTTGTTCTTTGGCCCAGGAGATGGCATATTCGGTTGCCATACTGGAAGTTCCGTATGCTGCACGGGTGGGAGAATAGTCAATCAGATCCAGTTCAAGCAGTGCCGGATATTTGCCTGTTTCCTGAAAAATTGCTTTGAATTCCGGACTGTTGAAGCCCTGGTCACTATGCTGTCCAACAATAATCTTTTTTCCATACTGGTCGGTAATAAATTTCATCAGGCGTTTTGTATACTCTGCGGCATTGGGATTTACCAATGTGGGTTCTACATCAAAAATACTGGTATCAAACGGAGGGGAGGGTTGCAGACTGATGGTATCCAATAAAATCCAACCCCAGCTTTTTTTAATTTCAATTTTATTAATCCCTTTTTCCAGATAGATACCCGACAGGGTAGACGGCTCAAAAGTGTCGCTGGCAGGGCTTTTGAACTCTGACGTTGCATTGTCATTAAAACAAATCGTATTTGTCTTTTCTCCAAAAACACCAGCCGCATGAATCGTGACATCATAGAAACCGGCTTCCGGCAATTCCAGATACAGGAGCACGGCAGAAGAATCCTTTTCAAAGTTTCCAACAGCTCCGTCCCCGGTATATCCAGTATAGTCTGTCTGCAAGGAAACATCTGTCAGGATACCGTCTTCCAACTGATATCGCATACCAAATTCCGTCTGTGCATCGGATACGAGTGCCTGATCATAAAAAGCTGCATAAGGAGATAAAGAAGATATGGGTTCTTCCGTTTTTTCCAACTCTTCGGATAAGACGTTGCTGCTTTCTACAGCAGGTCTTGAACTATCTGTTTGCGATTCCGGGGCAGTTTCGCAGCCGGATAAAGAGAAAAGTATACATGCTGCGGTCAACCATGCTACCAGTCGGATCTTCATATCAATAACCTCCGTTCATTTTAAAAATCAGAAAATTTCCTTAATATAGCTACAATATAGCATAAATTAAACAAAAAGAAAACGGTTTTTAACCTATTCCCACTTAATTTTTCAGGAAATCCAGGAGATCGCTCTATACTTTTCATCGGCCACGTATTATAATAAAATAAAACGGACATATGCAACATATGCAGCATGTACAGGCCATATAGAATCTATATTGTGCCAATTTGGGTGTAGAGCAGGAGGGGCCGCAAATGATATGGACAGGCGGGTATGTTTTAGATGAAACATTTACCTGGAAGCAGGCAGATGTACAGGAACAAAACGGAAAGATCATTGCGATAACAGCGCCCGGACAACTCCATAAGGCTGAACAGGAAATCCAGGATATTACAGGAAAATTTTTGATTCCAGGCCTGGTTGACATTCATACGCATGGGTGTATTGGCGAGGATTACAGCGATCAAGATCCCGGCGGTCTGCCTCGGATGGCTGCCTATATGGCGGAACAGGGAATCACATCTTTCTGCGCTGCTACTATTACGCAACCGGCAGAAACATTAGAGGGAATATGCCGCGTATTGGGCGAGTATATCCGTACCCAGGATGTACGGACAGCACAGATGCGGGGTATTTATCTGGAGGGCCCTTTCTTAAGCCGGGAGCACAGGGGTGCCCACGATGAGCGATTCCTTCGCAATCCGGATCTTCAGCTTTTTGACCGTCTGCAAACAGCCAGTAACGGCCAGATCCGGATTGTGGCGCTGGCACCTGAACTGTCCGGTGCACAGGCCTTTGCGCTTGGATGCTGTACAGAGGTTGCTGTGGCCATGGCCCATACGGCCATTGATTATGACGGCGCTGTATCTGCGCTGAAAACCGGGCGGTATACGGGAGTGACCCATTTGTATAATGGCATGCCGGCTATGAGCCACCGCTCTCCCGGTCCAGCGGGTGCTGCACTGGAGAGTTCATGCATGCTGGAGCTGATTGCAGATGGCATCCATGTATCTCCCATGTTTGTACGGATGACATTTCAGTTGGCTGGGCGTGACCGGATCATCCTGATCAGCGACAGTATGCGTGCAGCTGGTATGCCAGATGGGGAATATACCTTAGGTGGACTGATGGTGACTGTACGGGGACGGCATGCGCAATTACAGGATGGCCGATTGGCAGGATCCTGCAGTAACTTAATGGAATGCGTGCGGCAGGCTGTTTCTTTCGGTATTCCCCTGGAGCAGGCAGTACAGGCGGCAACGATCAATCCAGCGAGTTGGCTGGGGCTGGATGAACAGATTGGCAGTATCGGGATTGGGAAGGATGCTGATTTGGTTGTTCTGGATCAGGACATTCAGGTTTGCCAGGTGTATCGGCAGGGGATTCCTGTTCGGGCAATGTGCTGATGGAGACGAATGGATTTGAGTCATTGCGTTGACCCCTGTAACAGGCATAAAATATGATATCGTGTCAATAGTTGGAGGAAAACCGGGCTACAGCAAAAGCAAAACGGATTTCACAAGTTGTTTGGGGGTTAAGACAGCCCCATAAATTACGGATTGAGCGGGGAGAATGATATGGCGGCTTTTGACTTTAAAAAAGCATATCAAGAGTTTTATATGCCTAAGAACAAACCGGAAATTGTAACTGTTCCAAAGACGAATTATATTGCCGTACGTGGGAAGGGCGATCCAAATGAAGAAGGCGGAGCCTATCAACAAGCAATAAGCATTTTGTATGCAGTGGCATACACTTTGAAAATGAGTTATAAGACAGACTACAAAATCAAGGGCTTTTTTGAGTATGTTGTACCGCCTTTGGAAGGGTTCTGGTGGCAGGACGGTGTAAAGAAAATCAACTATTCCAACAAATCAGAATTTCATTGGATTTCTGTTATTCGTCTGCCTGATTTTGTAACAGAAAACGATGTTGATTGGGCGAAGGAAACGGCTACAAAAAAGAAAAAGTTGAATTGCGCATCAGCAGAATTTTTTACCGTGGAAGAGGGATTATGTGTTCAGATCATGCACGTGGGAGCTTTCGACAATGAACCTGCAACAGTTGCTGTTATGGATGAATTTTTAAAAGAAAACGGGTATGAAAATGATATCAGCCGGGCACGATTACATCATGAAATTTATCTGTCTGATGCACGCAAAGTTGCACCTGAAAAATAGAAAACAGTAATAAGGCATCCCATTAAAAAGGTTTGACAGCTCTCATTCATCTGTTAAACGATGACAAAACCTCGCAGCCTCATTCACAATTTTAGTGACAGGCCATGCAATATCATCAGATGCTATCGGCAAAGCTGTAAACGAGCAGAGTACAGGGAATCAGAAAATAGCGATATAAGAAAACTGCCAGAACCTATGGATCCTGGCAGTTTTCTTATATCGCTATTGGAAATATGAGGCAAACAGTCCTGAAGTTGTACGAATAAATCGGTTTTACATAGTCTGCGCTTTGGAAACCGCCTCAGCTAAAGTCATATGGGCGAATGCCTGGGCAGGAAATAAACGGCCGCTTTTATAGTCATCGACAAACGCGCCGACTACAATACCGGGGACACAGCTTTCCACCGAATTAGGCGCGTGAGGTCCTCCAAGATCTGTCCGGCACCAACCTGGATCCGTTAGGTTCATCATAACGTTTGTCCCGTCTAAGCGGGAAGCCAGGTCGGTTGTAAATTTATCCAGCGCGGCTTTGCTGGCAGAGTAAGCTGCCTGCTCCGGTTCGTTTCGGATACCACTGGTTGTGTTGATAATCCGTCCGAATCCCCGCTCAATCATTGGGGGAATCAGTCGGTAACAGATGGTAGCCGCTGCAATAAAATTAATTTGAAAACTGGTTGTAAAATCTTCTGCGGGTGTCTGCCAATAGTCTGTCCGATAAGCAATCTGTACAGCTGCATTATTGAAAACAATGTCCACAGGTGTTCCTCTTTGCATAATTTCATCCAACATTGCAACAACCTCTTGCTGGTTGGCAAGATCAGCCTGTACAGAATACGCCTTCACGCCTAACGCTCGTACTTCCTGCTCAATTTTTTCTGTATGGGACAGAAAGCGGCTGTGCAGGATCAGATGGCAGCCTTCTTTTGACATTTGGAGCGCAATTTGCCGACCGACGCCGCGGCTTGCGCCTGTAATCAGCGCCCATTTTCCTTTGACATCAACCATACTTTGTGTTCCTTTCCGTTTTGTCTTTAGAATTCTGCATCAAAGAACGCGGCAACGAAAATCGCCGGAGAATTCCAGTAGATTGTAATTTCATTTGTAGAGTGACTTAGTGGATGATCAATATACGATTTGGCTGGCGGTGTTCCTTCCGGAATAAAGGTACGGGCAGCATCGTCGTTCCGCCAACGGTTCGGACCGCCGGATACCATGCCGGGAACCGGCTCTTTAATACGGTCTGCTTCTGATGGACGGTGATGCGGATGTTTGTAGGGGCGGACACCATATCCGGTTACATAACTGATATCCATTGGATTTTTTCCTACAAGGTAATGCAGCTGTTCCAGAGCGGCGTTGGCATATAGAGAAGATCCTGAAATCAGGTACGCAACAATCAGTTGAATTGCATGGTTCATCAGGGTCATATTACTGCCCCAACGGTATTCCTCCGGTGTTAAAGCAGTATGGTAGCCACTGTCTTTCACAGTTCGTATTTGTTTTTCAGCGGCTTGCAGGAAGTTTTGTTTTAACGCAGAAGAAAGCGGATCCGAACCAAATTTGGTGTGTATCAGCCAGGTCAATCCGCCGAACCCGCCGACATTGCTCCATCCAAAAGCGGTTGTATCAATCTGTTCGCTGAGCATAGAAGCCCTTTCTCGGTAAGCAGGCTGTCCGGTCAAACGGAATAATTCGCAGGCTGCCCAAAAATATTCATCCAGTTGGCAACGATCCCCATATCCACCAGAATTGACATCTGGCGGATTGGTAAACGGTTCAAAAGGCGGATCGGATTCAATAAATGTCCATGCCTTTTCTGCGGCTTTTTGTAAACGTTCTGCAAACACAGGATCCCAATCCTGATAAATTCTGGCGCCCAATGCGGTTACAGCAGCAAAAGCGCCGGTTGCACACAATGAAGGCTTAAATAGAAGAAGTTCACCGGTATCATATTCTGGCATAATCATACCGCAGAAATAACGGGTGGCTACTTTATGGTATGCACTTCCATCCGGCGCCTGCATTTTTAATATCCATTCCAATTCAAAACGACATTCATTCAGAATATCGGGAATCCCGTTCCCGCTTTCCGGAATCTGCAGGCTTTCCTGAAATCCCTGAGGAAATAATTCATAGGCATACAAGATGTGTCCTAACGCTGTCGCGGCAGCTACCGTATAACGTCCGTAATCCCCGGCATCGTGCCAGCCGCCTGAAACGTCTACAAGCAGGGACGGATCCTCAATATATACTGCCGGTCGGTTATGACATGTACCGTGCGTATATTTCCCAGCACAGGATTTGTCCAGTGCAACGCCACAGCGCTGGAAATATAACGCTTTGATTAATCCATTTTTCAATGCGGTATACGGACGTGCCTGAATCACAAATGAATCAGAGGATATCGGTCCGACCTGCAGACAATAACGCCCCTCCTTTTCAAGCAAGGAGAAGTCCGCTGTACGCACAGAATCTCCAGAAGACTCGTCCTGTACCGGATCCGATAGAGCAGCGGTATAAACGACATCGTCAGTAGCCATGTCTATAACAGAGAAAGTATCTGCATTTCCAATAACAGAGGCCGTTTTGGGGTATCCGATTTTATAGCCGATCTGGTTGATATAAATTTTATGTTCCATGATATCACCATGCTTTACAAGATTATTGTAGCTTCCAGTATATCCGCCGGATAAATATCTGTCAACGAGATCGCAATATTTTTCTAAAATGGGATAGAATCTATGTCGGCTTGCTCTGAAATCCAGACGGAAAAAGAAAAGGCCTGTGCTTCACAGGCCTTTATCCTATTTATACTCGATGCAGAAGATCTGTGTAAGTTGGCATCGGCCAATAGTCAGATGAAACAAATTCTTCTGTTTCATCGACTGCCTTCCGAAGCACAGCCATTTTGTTGGTAACCTGATCCCGATAATACTGCGCTTGGGCCAGAATATCCGTACAGTCCACTTCTTGTAACGCCTTTTTCAGTGCGGTGGCCGCTTTTTGGATCCGGATAATATTTTCCGACAAAACCCAAAGAAGATGCTGCACAGCACTGTTTTCAAAGCCAGCTGTTTTAAGATTGTTATAAGAAGCGGCGGTGTCTCCTGCAAAACGAATGATCGCAGGAAGGATCTGGCGATGAAGCATTTCCAGCATGGTATGTGCTTCAATATCTATGGTTTTGGAATAGTTTTCTAAACGGATTTCATAGCGGGAGTGACATTCCGATTCTGAAAGAATATTCTGACGCACCAGAACGTCAATATTTTTCTGCTCTCGCAGTGCGGTGATCGCATCCACGGTATTAGAAAGATTAGGCAGGCCCCGCCGAGCCGCTTCCTGCACCCATTCATCGGAATAATTGTTGCCGTTAAAAATGATCCGCCCGTGTTCTTTCATTGTATCTGCAACAATTTTTCGGACTTCGTTGTCGAAATCCGCGGCATTCTGCAGACGATCCGCAAAACGGCTGAGCGTATCTGCTACAATTGCGTTCAACACAAAGTTTGTCTGCGAAATGGAAGCAGAAGAGCCCACCATCCGGAATTCAAACTTGTTTCCGGTAAATGCAAAAGGAGACGTACGATTTCGGTCGCTGTCATCGCGGTTCAGCCGGGGAAGAGTAGCAACGCCGGTTTCCAAAACCCTTGTAAGGTTTTCTGCATGTTCAGATCCTGTAGCAATTTCTTCCAAAATGGAGGTCAGGTGTTCTCCCAGAAAAATAGAAATAATCGCTGGTGGAGCTTCATTGGCCCCCAACCGGTGATCATTGCCTGCACTCGCGGCAGTCATACGTAATAAATCGCCATAGTTGTCTACCGCATCAATCACTGCGGAAAGAAAAACAAGAAACTGCATATTTTCGTAAGGCGTTTTTCCTGGATCCAGCAGGTTATACCCATCATCTGTAGCAAGCGACCAGTTATTATGCTTCCCGGAACCATTGACACTTTCGAAAGGCTTTTCATGCAGCAGACAGGCAAGATTATTTCGTTTTGCAACAATCCGCATCAGCTCCATGGTGAGCTGATTGTGGTCAATTGCCGTATTGGCCGATTCAAATACCGGCGCCAGCTCATGCTGCGCAGGCGCTACTTCATTATGTTTGGTCTTAGAGGGAACGCCCAGTTCCCAGAGTTCCTGATCCAGCTGCCGCATAAAATCAGCAACACGAAGACGGATCCGGCCGCAGTAATGGTCATCCATCTGCTGCCCTTTGGAAGGATTTGCGCCAAATAAAGTACGTCCGGTGATCTTCAGATCCAGACGCTTTTCATACTGCGCCCGATCAATCAAAAAATATTCCTGCTCCGCACCCACAGTGGCAATAACCCGTTTGCTGGACGTGTTGCCGAAAATACGGAGAATGCGCAGCGCCTGCCCGGAGATTGCGTCCATCGAGCGCAGTAAAGGTGTTTTTCCATCCAAAGCCTCACCTGTATAAGAACAGAAAGCAGTGGGAATATACAGCGTATGATCCCGGACAAACGCTGGCGATGTACAGTCCCACGCGGTGTATCCGCGTGCTTCAAACGTATTGCGCAATCCCCCGTTTGGAAAGGAGGAAGCGTCCGGTTCTCCTTTAATCAGCTCTTTGCCGGAGAAATCTACCACGGCGGTTCCGTCTCCCTGCGGCGTAACAAAACTGTCATGCTTGCCGGCCGTAATATTGTTCATCGGCTGAAACCAATGCGTGTAATGTGTAGCGCCCAGTTCAGACGCCCAGTTTTTCATTGCTTCTGCAACAACATCTGCAATATGGGGCTGTAGCGGTTCTCCTTCGCTGATAGAACGCTTTAAACTGATATAAATATTTTTGGGCAGCCATTGCCGCATGACCGTATCATTGAAAACTTTACAGCCAAAGGTTTTTGAAAAGTCAGAGTTCATAAGAACAGCCTCCATATGTAACTTTTAAAGAAGGGGGATGCCGTGTGCACGGCAGGTTTCGATCATTTCTTCCGGCCACGCGGATGCCTGTACCTCACCGATATGCGCTTTTTGCAGCAGCAGCATACAAATGCGGGACTGGCCGATTCCGCCTCCGATTGTGTAAGGTAACTGACCGGAGAGCAGCATGGAATGGAATGGCAGGGAAGCGCGTGCTTCACAATGCGCCGTTTTCAGCTGACTTTGCAGTGCTTTTTCATCCACCCGGATTCCCATCGAACTAATTTCAATCGCACGCTCTAGCAGCGGATACCAGATCAGAAGATCTCCGTTGAGCGTCCAGTCATCATAATCCGGCGCCCGTCCATCATGCGGTTTGCCGCTTTTGAGCGCGCCCCCGATCTGCATAAGGAATACGGTGCCATGTTCTTGACAGATTGCATTTTCCCTTTCTTTAGGGCTGAAATCCGGGTACATATCTTCCAGCTCCTGCGCGGTAATAAAAAATACGTTCGGGCTGATAAATCCGTTAATAGCAGGAAAGGCAGTGCAAAAAACATCCTGCGTATCCTTTAAAGCCTGCACGATCAGGCGCACAGTATTTTGCAGGGTTTCGGGTGTACGGTCTTTTTTATCGATTATTTTTTCCCAGTCCCATTGGTCAACATAAACCGAGTGCAGATTATCCAGCTCCTCATCCCGGCGGATCGCATTCATATCTGTATATAAACCGGAACCTGTGGAGAATCCATAACGCTTCAAAGCCATCCGTTTCCATTTGGCCAGAGAGTGCACGATCTGTACATCTGCGTGCATATCGGTAATATCAAATTGTACCGGACGTTCCACGCCATTCAGATCGTCGTTCAATCCGGTTTCCGGACGAACAAACAGTGGAGCGGAAACACGGGTCAAATGCAGATTTTCTGCCAGTTTTTTTTCAAAAGTATCTTTGACCAGTTTAATGGCGATCTCTGTTTCCAGAATATTCAGCTTGGGCCAATACACTTTGGGAAAAATCAGATTGCGTTCAGACATGCGAATCTCCTTCCGATTTTTACTGCTGGCAGGTAGATCGTCCGCTTGGTCATATGGGATCACGGCACCCTGTCGGCATGATAAGATTTCTACCAAAATATTTTACCATTATTCCTATCTGTTTGCAAGAGAAAAAAGAATAATAAAAAATACAAAAGATGAGACTCCATGAGACTTTATATACGCTATAATAAGAATACGATATGAAATATAAAGTAAAAGATGCAAAAAAGAAGACGTTGGCTTTTGACTTTTAGTTTCATATTATATGTAATTTTAAAAAATATTTAGGAGGAAAATGAAATGGCAAGTACAAACAAAACAGCACATGGACTGAATCTGTGGGTGGAAACCGACAAACCGGAAATGAATGATTTTAATACGGATAACAACAACATAGAAACAGCGCTGGATGAAAAGGCAGATGTAAGCTATGTTGACACCAAGGTGACCAACGCAACCAACGATATCAAGACCGGTACGGTAACGGTAGCAAACGCCACCAATGCGCAGAAAATTAATAACAAACAGATTTTTGTCCAGTCGACTGCACCGACCGGAAGCATTCCAACTGGCTCTCTCCTCTTCTGGTAAAGGAAAGGGGAGCAGACAGACATGCTGAAGCGATATGATGGTGCCAATTTTGTCGATGTCAAAATGCACTGCAAGCGGTATGACGGTACAAAATGGGTACAGGTAGAAAAAATCCGGAGATATGACGGAAGCCAATGGGTGGACAGGTGGCATTTTGCCGCCAAGCCGGATACGCTCCACTACACAGGGCAGTGGGAAAAGTTTACTCATGATGTGAACGGAAAATATTATGTCAAGCTGCTCTCCCCAGGCGTACTGACCGGACTTGAAGGCCAGACAATTGACGTTTTTTTAGTCGGCGGCGGTGGTGGCGGCGGCCGGGGAGGTTATGAAACCGGGACTGACAGCGTTCAAGCCTATGGATGGAGTTCCTGGAACGGCGGAGGCGGAGGCGGCGGTGGCCGTACTTACACCAAAAAAAATATCGTCAATACCGGCTCCATATCCGTTGAGACAATTGGCCAGGGCGGCGCTCCCGGTGCAAACGGTTCCAGTACAGTCGTCAAGATAAACGGAACCAGCATGACCGCCAATGGCGGTTCTGCCGGCCAACCCGCGTTGGAAGATAAAAAGGGTGCCGGCGGCGCAGGCGGTTCCGGCGGCGGAGACGGCACAGACCGTTCTGCACGTACATCTAATGCAGGCGGGACCGACGGTGGAAACGGCGCTGGTACTGGTGGCGGCCAGGGTCAGGGCACAACCACCAAAGCTTTTGGCGGCGATGTCACGCCGTTTAACTCCATGCCGTTTGGCGGCGGCGGTGGCGGCGGCGGAATAAAAGGAAGCCAGGGCGGTCCAAATAGTTCTGGAGAGAGATGGTCCTCTGCTGGCGGCGCGGGTGGTGCCGGCGGCGGTGGCGCTGGCGCAGATTATGAGAACACGGCGAAAGCCGGGAGCCCCTATACCGGCGGTGGCGGTGGCGGCGGCCATGGCGATGCAGAATATCAGACCGGCGGCGCAGGCGGTTCTGGCATTGTGATCATCCGCTGGGGCAAATGGGAATAAATTGGACCATACCAATCAAACAAATATTAAGGAAAAGAATAGCAGAACCCGGATTTTTCCGGGTTCTGCCATCAATCAGGAGGGAAGAAGAATGTTAGAAACTGCAAAATGCCTTCATATAGGCGATTTACAGGAAGGCGGTACAGTCACACTTAGTTGGATGCCGGTTTCCGGTGCCGATCAATATATTGTCGAACGTAAAAATGGTAGTCCCGATCAGCCGCATACCTGGGGTACACTGTCTGCATCCGGAATCACATGGAATGATATGCAGACAGTGGGGCAGACCTGGGATGATCTGCGGCAAATTACTGGAGAATATACGGTGATTTACGATGGACCAGGAACAGCTATACGGGGGCCGGAAGCAGGATTGAGCTGGAAGGGAATCCATGAAAAGGATCAGCCCTGGAATATGATTGAGGCCAAAGATCAGAGCTGGCAGGAGCTTGAAAGATTGCTGGGAGAAGATCCGGGCCTAAGTTGGAAAAATATTCATGACCGTGACAACACCTGGAGCAGCATTCGTGCTAAGGATCAGGAATGGCAGGAGTTTGAGGACTTGATTGCCGCCGAAGATGCTCCGGCATGGGAAACAGAAGATCATGTTTCCTGTCTGGACACAGTTCCTTTTGCAGGAATGGTTGCCTATCGTGTTAAAGGATACAGCGCAGAAGACCAGAGCGCCTATCTGGAGACGGAGTTTATGCCGGTAGAACAGATTTATGACCGTAAGGATTACGCTGACCAACAGGTAGAACAGTCGAATCTTTATTATTTGCAGCTGGATGGGGAGAATATGGACAAATTTGCAGGACCGCTCATTCACGTTCGTTATGACGCCTCTCTCTTACAGGTACAGACCACGGAAATGATGGATGATGATC
The DNA here is from genome assembly GCA_904420125.1 of Candidatus Falkowella caecavicola. Taxonomy (GTDB): domain Bacteria; phylum Bacillota; class Clostridia; order Oscillospirales; family Ruminococcaceae; genus Falkowella; species Falkowella caecavicola. The sequence continues at coordinate 38,912 of CAJFUK010000037.1, forward strand.
TGGATATTGAGTCGAATCAGGCTGGAGAACTGCAATTCCGTATGCTTCGTTCAGATGAAAAAGAAAAAACATGGTCTGGTCCGGTTTTACTGTTGACCTTTACAGGAAAACAGAGTGGTTTTGCCAGCATTAAATTATTTTAAATCCATATTTTTTTGAATCAGCCGCCAGGAGAAGAGCGGGGAAAGAAGTGATATCGGAATATTCTTTAAAATATGAAGATGTGAGATTAAAGTGATTAAATAAGAGAAAAAAGGAGAGAGAAAAAGAGCATGAAGGAACGAGAAGAAAAGAGGCAGGAAAGCGGAGCAGAAGCAATACAGGACGCTGTAATGATGGGAAACAAAGCCCTGGAAGCCGAACAGGCCAGAGAGGGAGTGAAGCAGGAACAGGAAGCGGCAGAGGCAGAAAGCTATGCAGCGGTACTGGCAGCAGGGGAAGAAGA
>CAJFUK010000038.1 GCA_904420125.1 Candidatus Falkowella caecavicola
CATTTATTCGTGCGTTTATTGTGGTCTGCATCCCAAATATAGAACAAGGCATATGCGCGGTTCGCCGTTAAATATACAACCTCATCTAGCAAGTCATTATGTAATTTTGATACCGGCTTTAAAAACGTAATATTGGGAACTATGGAACCGTGGTACAAATCCCCCATAAAACTCACTTCCTTTACATACAAGTATTTTCTTAAATTATACCACTGCTATATTTTCGTGTCTATCTACTGCGTCTTAACGTGTTTCGCCGGGAAACCCAAACGCCGGGATGAATCCGCTATACTGTCCATAGATTGATGTGGCGCAAAGGCTGGGACATGCCAAAATCGAAATGACTTGGAACACCTATTCCCACCTGTACCCGCGCGAAGAAGAAAGAGCCCTTGCGGTGCTTAATCAGGTATAAAATCCTGCACGTTTCGTACACGAAAAGCTGAAAAAACGATATATAGGGTTGAATAAGAAAACGGCAAGAGAAGGAAAAAAACGGCTTGAATACACGCTTTCTGGCGCATGACAAGCCGTTGCGGAAATGCTTTGAAATCGGGTGCGTTTTTCCTTTTCAAAGGATTACTGTTTTTATCTTTAATTTGTCCATTTCAGTATAGAAAGTCAAGTTTCTGTATATTTTTAGAAGTAACTGATTTTTTTGCTTTCAATAGAAGATCATTTCTTTCAAAAAGAAATTGTGCTTTACGGATTGATATGATATAATGTTTTCATGGTCTTACCTGATAAAATTCAATCGGAGGTTGGAATCTATGAAAAAAATAAAGCGTGTTCTCGCCATGATACTGATTCTATCGGTCAGCGCGATGTTTGCAGGGTGTGACTTGCCTATCGTGGGAGTGTTTGATGCAGCGGGTTATATCCAGTCCCTTCTGGATGCACAATACAAGGGAATTTTTGATCAATATATTGAGTTTACGCAGGATACGGCAGAGAACGCGGAACAGTTCTATAATGACAATGCCACTGGCGAAGCTATGTATTGGGCCAGCGTATACGGTATGGATGCCCATATGACGGAGGATACGACCGCCCGTGCCGGAGAACTGTTTAAACAAATTTATCAAAACGCCAAATACGATGTGACGCTTTCTGCAAAGGACGGCACAACCTATCTGGTTAAGGTTGTGGTCACACCGATCGTCACATTTGCCGAACATATTGAGGATTTCCTGGCAGTTGATCATGAGATGGACGAACGGTATGCAAATGGCGAATTTGACTCAATGAGTGATGAAGAATTATATGAATATTACATGAACTGTTATATTGATGTAGTAGAAAATACAATTGTCCCCAATATCTCTTATGGAGAGCCGGTTGAATTTATCGTGCAGGTTCCACGCGCAGAAGATGGATCCTACTATTATCAGGACAGCGATTTTTCCAATATCGATAATTATGTGATTCTCTATCAGCAGTAAACTGCGGATAGAGAATCTGAAAAAACGCTTGTATCAGCGGCTGAATATCCATGGGTAAATATATTGAGGGGGCGGCTTCCGACTTGGGAAGCCGCCCCCTTTACTTTGATACGGTTCATGCCGTAGCTTTGAATCGTCCCATCATTCTGTGCGGGCATTCAAATCTTAGAATAGCCAAAGCTGTTGACAATGGCATCAATCTTCTTTTTCGCCTGACAGTCCGGGCATTCTCCAAACTTATACGTCCGATAATCCGGAAGATCAGAAGGGACAAATAAAGAGTGGATTTCTATATCCCCTATCTTCTCAATCGCACTGAAAATAGCGGCGATCCCCACCGTATTTCCGCCATAATATTTAATACATTCCAGCGAACGTGTAATGGTTTTTCCGGTGGTTGTTGAAGCCAAAAGCAACAGAACGTTTTTTCCCCATATCATCGTCTGAATATTATCTCTGAAAATCATCTGACTGTTTGAATTATATTCAGGCGTGATCACGGCAATCTCCTTGGATTCATTCATCGAAAGATTGCTTGACTGGAAAAGTTCCTGGGCTAAAAAGGCCCCGATAATTTCGCATCCGTCCATACAGACAATTGTGTCCACCTCTGTTGTTGTCGCATACCTGTGCGCCAGCTCTACCGCAGCTTCATGGGCTCTGGAACTACGGTATTTGAGCGTTGTCATATCAATATAATAGTTGATATGAGAGTGATTGGTAGCGAAATGCCCCGGAATAATTTTGATTGATATCTTACTGTTTTTATTGGATTTGATTTTAATGGATCTGTCTTCCATATGGCAACTTCCTCCCTGCAAAAATTAGAATCCGCTTGGCTTTGGTTTAAGGATTTATCTCCATAGTATCATTATTTATAAAAATATGCAATATATATTTTAAATATTATGCATTATTTACAATTGATACCCGCATTTGTTATCCGATTTGCCATGTTGATTTATGCCCAATTCTGCAAAAAAGGAAAAGCATTTTGCATATCGACAGGAATTTCAGCCTGTACAGAAATTTCTGTTTCCGTCACAGGATGGACAAAGGACATCTGCATACAGTGAAGCGCCTGCCTGTCCATTCTTTCCAGACTTCCTCCATATAATCGGTCCCCAGCTAACGGAAAGCCAAGATGGCAAAAATGCACCCGAATCTGATGGGTTCGTCCTGTTTCCAGCCATACCCGTACAGCCGTATAGTCAGCATTCCCTGCCACTACCTGATAATGGGTGACAGCAGGCTGGCCTCCTTCTCCAACCTGCCTGGCGATCCCTGTGTAATCTGTACGCAGGATCGGTGCATCAATGGTCCCCCTGTCTGTCGGAAGCCTGCCGGAAACCACGGCCAGATAAACCTTATATGTCTTTCCCGACAATTTCGCCCCAGCCAGTGCATGCAAAGCTGCCAGGCAGGCCCCCGACGTGTCCCGGTCCAGTCGGTTGACGGGCCGGAAGACACAATTTGGATAGGATACAGCAAACAGGTTTCCCAACGTGTCGGTCCGATGATTGCGGCAGGGGTGCACAGGCATGGCCGCTGGCTTATTATAGATCACAAGATCCGGATCCTGATAAAGAATTTCTGCTGTCAGCGCAGGATTTGGGATCAGATCATTCTCCTCATCATCCAGGGTAACTTCCAACTGGTCAAAAGGAGAAAGCATATCCACGGTACGGATATGCTTTCCATTACATAAGAGTCTTCCCTCTCGCTGTTTTAAATATGCAAGCAGCGTGCCCGAAAAGCCCTGCCGCCGCAGATAATCCTGTACCTTACAGCTTTGGCCTGCCTGCAAAGTGTACGTCAGCCGGCGCATTATGCGGCACTCTCCGGCTCTGCGGATTCAGACCCTTCCGACTCAGCCTGAGAAGATTCTCCGCCCAGGTTACTGAACGGCTTTTTGTCCTCCTCTGTCTGTACATATACCGGTTTACCCTCTGCGATATCCCAGAATTCTTCCAGACAGATGCCCAAGTCTTTGATCACTTTAGCATTTTCAACGCCGACATAACGATAATGCCAGGGTTCATAATTGATTTTTGTGATCGACTGCTTGTCTTTAGGATAGCGGAGGATAAAGCCATATTCCCAGGCGTGTTCGCTCAGCCACGCAAAAGCCGGGGTCTCTTCAAAGCTTTCATTGAGATCATCATGATACATATACCAATCACCGGTTACTACATCAATGGCCAGTCCAAGATTATGATCACTGGTTCCCGGCGTGGCAATATTCCGTCTGGTTTCTTCCAGTGCTTCTGTTTCGGTCATTCCTGCCGCAACCAGCTGCTCAACATTATAGTTAAACAGCCCCTGCTGGAAACTGAGAGACCGGTAAGAAGAGGTAATATACAGCGGGCATCCGTAGCTGCGGCAGTCTGCCAGCATGGCATTGACTTGTTCAATAATCCGCGAATCCACCCGCATACCGGTATTGGCGTCTACCGTAACATCCGAAAGTTCAATTTCAAAGTCATCGGGAAGCTTATGGGTGCTGTTGACAAGGGTCAGTTCCCAGCTGGTTAAATCCGGGCTGTATCCCTCCGGAAACTGAATCGTTTCCGGCTCAGGTTCCGGCTCGGAAGATTCCTCTACCGAGGATTCCGGCTCGGAAGAAGATTCGGAAAAAAATCCCCCGATTTGGCTACAGGAAGTCCCCCCTGCACAGATCAATACAGCCAGTAAAACCGCTGTAATTTTCCGCAAAAACATGTTTGTTTCCTCCTTCTGGTCTGTAGGTTCGTTGGTTCCTTTATTTTAAGACCCTATCCCATCCGTGTCCGATATCATACAAGATACGTTAGCCTGATTTTTTTCTCTTTGGCCGAGGCTCTCCCCAACGGGCCCGGCATATTGGCGTAGTAAAAAATCCCGCCCGGTTTTTATCCGGGCGGGGTCCCTGCTTTACAATACACGCGCATTATTGGGTTACTTTCTGGATCCAGCCAAAACGGTCTGCAATTTTTCCCCACTGGATGCCGGTCAGTTCATCATACAAACGCTGGGTAATCGGTCCGATTTTCCCGCCGTTAATATCCATGACCAGATCTCCCACCTTCAGCTTTCCAACCGGGGAAATCACAGCAGCCGTACCGGTGCCGAATACCTCCTTTAAGTTTCCATTTTGGTAGGCTTCCACCACTTCTGCAATCGGAAGCCGGCGCTCAGAGACCTTATAACCCCAATCCTTCAGAATCTGTACAGAAGATTTTCTCGTAATACCCGACAAAATGCTTCCTTCCAGCGCCGGCGTCACAACCTCGTCACCAATCACAAAGAATACATTCATGGTGCCGACTTCTTCTACATACTGATGAGTTGCACCGTCTAGCCAAAGGACCTGTGTATATCCCTGTTCGTGCGCCTCTTCTTGTGCAATCAGAGAAGCGGCATAATTTCCGCCTGTTTTTGCAACACCGGTACCGCCTTTGACGGTTCTGGCGTATTTACTTTCCACATAAATACTCACTGGATCCATTCCGGTCGGATAATAAGCGCCGACCGGCGACAGGATGATGATAAACAGATAATGATTTCCGGCCTGCACGCCTACATGAGCGTCTGTTGCAATAATAAACGGACGGATATATAAAGACGTCCCATCTGTATGAGGAACCCAATCCTGATCGACTACAACCAGTTCTTTGACTGCCTGAATGCAGTCATCCACATCGATCGGCGGGATACATACACGCTGATTGGACACATTTAAACGTTTGAAGTTCTCGTCCGGACGGAACAACTGGATGGTGCCATCTGCCGTACGATAAGCTTTCATCCCCTCAAAAACTTCCTGGCTGTAATGTAAACACATCGCGGCAGGATCCAGCTGCAGAGACTGGTAGGGAATAATCCGCGGATCATGCCAGCCCATACCGGCATCATAGTTCATGACAAACATATGATCGGTAAAAATGTGACCGAAACCAAGTTTTGTTTCATCGGTCGGTTTCTGTTTTGGATTTTTCGTTAACTCTACTGAGATATTCAGCATTTTTGGTTCCTTCTTTCAAATTCAGGATTTTAAAACCTGCATAATCTGCAGGTTTCCGCAAACGGCGCGGGCCTGTTATGAATATTATAGCAAACTTTTTTCCAGTTTTCAATCCATATCAGCCGCATTTTAAAAAAATTGCGCAAATGGTTGGGGATGCTGCCTGTGAATATTTTTTCTCCTGGTTTTGGACCTTTGGGTATCTGGATATACCCTTTGCAGATATGCATGGTTTATCGCCGCCCAAAGCCATCTCTTTTGATCTTGCCGTTTTAGAATCATATGGTTTTTTAGATCTTTCCAAAATTGTGCAGGCTGAAAGCCCTGAAATATTATTTATGGAAAAATAATGAAGAAAATTTACTAACATCTGTATAAACCTGTGGCATGCCGTCAAACATCCTTCCATATAAATAGTAACAGCGCCAGAGTATTCAGCAGAATGAATCGAAAGGAGACGCAATCATGGAAATCCTTTTAAAACAGATTCCCTCGCTTTTTCTGCACAGAAGCAGAACAAAAGAACAGGCTGTACAGCAGAAGGAACAGGCGGATCTGCTGATGGAAATTGCGGAAATCCGCAGCCGGATAGAATGTGTGAAAAACCGTTTTGATCTGTTAACGGATCCGGACTTGATCGATGCATGCATTTATGAGATGGAAGGATTGGAACGCCGATACGGATATCTTTTAAAAAGGGCCCGGACCCTGGGAATTAAAAATCAAAAAATCGGAGCGCTGGAAACATATCCGGCAGAAATGGCGCCATAAAAAGAAAGGAAGTGATCATATCTCTGAAAACCTGATTATTGGCATTTTCATCGCAATTCTGGCGATTGTGATGTTCCGTTACCACGCCGGACAGCCTCATCCGGTCCGAAGCTTTCTGTCCGGCACCTGTATGGGAATCCTGTCTGTTCTGATTCTCTACGGGATCACCTCTTATTGGGATCTGGAACTGGTCCTGAACCCTCTGACGGGAGGAACCGCCTTGATCCTGGGGATCCCCGGTGTTTTGACGATGCTGACGCTGGGTATTCTGCTTTAAACGAACTCTCCGGCCAAAATCCTGCGTTTTATTTAGACGCTTCTTTGAAGCTTTGTGAGAATCTTGCTTTTTTTAAAACAGGGAGGTATAATAAACAAAAAAAACGGATTTGAGGAAAACTGCTTTATGAAATCATCCATGACTTCCCGGTGGATCTGGGGAAATGAAGACACGTCTGCCTGTTTTTCCATTCGGCGAAAGGTCTTTATTGAAGAACAGGGATTTCAAAATGAATTTGATGAAACGGATGCCCATGCATGGCATCTGCTGATCTGTCTGGATGGAATCCCGGCAGCAACAGCGCGTGTTTTTCATCAGGAATCTACATACTGGGTCGGCCGGATCGCGGTTCTGCCTTTGTACAGGAAACTGGGATTGGGACGGCACCTGTTGTGCCTGGCCGAAGAAAAGGCGCGCTGTCTGGGCGCGTCCGCATTATATTTAGATGCCCAGACCCGCGCCCGGCCGTTTTATGAAAAATGCGGGTATTCTGTCTGCGGGGACGAACACCTGGAAGAATTTTGCCCGCATGTTCCCATGAAAAAAGAGCTTTTGCCTGATTGAAGGCTGATTGGAAATACCGGAAGAAAAACCGTGATCTGGTTTTTCTTCCGGTATTTTTGCTTTTGCGATATCTACGGCTTTTCGGGACAGACTAAATCCGTCTGGTTAAATTAAATCCTATGCTGATTAGACAGAAAGTTTGCTTTTTTTGCGATTTATGGTATACTGTAAGTGTTGATCGTGTTCTTACAGCAGTATTAGACAAACAGGTGTTTGGGCGGGAATGAACAGTGTAAAATAGCCTATACCTTTTTATACAGATTCCATACCGAAATACAGAAGGGAGCATTCTGCTTGCGTAAACTTTTTAAACTTTTGACCGGGCGTCTTTGTACGACCATTATTCTTTTGCTGATTCAGATGATCGTCATTATTACGATTCTGCTCTACCTCAGCACCTATTATGGATATTTTCAGATATTTTTTACCCTGATCAGTACGGCGATTGGAATCTATATTATCAATAAAAATGAAAATCCGATTTATAAAATTGCCTGGCTGATTCCGATTATTCTGTCTCCGATTCTGGGCGGCTGTCTCTATCTGCTCTTTGGCAAACGCCATACGAGATCCCATGTGGGAGGCAAGATCCTGGAAATCCAGAAATCGACACAGAATATGCTTCCGGAAAACGCCCATTATTTAAAGGAACTACAGGAACTTAATCCACTGGCCGCTAAACACAGCCAGTTTATCTATCGGGATACTTTCCGTCCGGTTTGGAAAAACACGCAAACCGAGTTTCTGTCTCCCGGAGAACGCTTCTATGAAGTTCTGATGGAGGAACTCCAAAAAGCGGAACATTTTATTTTTATGGAATATTTCATTCTGGATGAAGGCAAAATGCGGGATACCATTATGGACCTGTTGATACAAAAGGCTGCCCAGGGGGTAGAAGTGCGGTTTTTATATGATGACATGGGAACAATCCAGCTTTTGCCCAGGGATTACGATCAAAAGTTGCGGGAACAGGGACTGAATGTACGGGTATTTAATCCGTTCAAACCGTCTTTAGACAGTTTCTGGAATAACCGCGACCATCGTAAAATTACCGTGATAGACGGTCATGTGGGTTTTACCGGTGGCATCAATCTGGCCGATGAATACATTAATGAAATTGAACGGTTTGGCTACTGGCAGGACTCCTCGATTATGCTCAAAGGCGACGCTGTACAAAACCTGACACTGATGTTTCTGGAAATGTGGAACTTTGCAGGCCCGGAAACATCAGTCAATGACTTTAACCGTTATCTCCCCACATGTTCCTACCCTTCAGACGGCTATGTGCAGCCGTTTGATGATAACCCGATTGACGATTGTCTGCCCGGTGAATTGACTTATATCAATATCATTAATTCCGCGACGCGATATGTATATATTACCACCCCGTATCTGGTGCTGGATCACGAAATGGAGACAGCGCTGTGCCTGTGTGCACGCAGCGGCGTAGACGTTCGGATTATTACCCCGCATATTGAAGATAAATGGTATGTGCATGTGGTCACACGTTCGTATTATCGGGACTTACTGCAGGGGGGAGTAAAAATTTACGAATTTAAGCCGGGATTCATCCATTCCAAAACGGTTGTATCGGATGATTCTTATGCGGTGGTTGGGACAACAAACTTTGATTTTCGAAGCTTTTATCTGCACTTTGAATGCGGCGTATGGATGTATCAGAGCAAAGCCGTGCCCCAGGTCAAAGAGGAGTTCCTGCGGATCCTGGAATCCTGCATTCCGGTTACAGAAGAATTCTTAAAAAAGATTCCTCTTTATAAACGGATGTTGGCTGTTATTCTGCGTATTTTTGCACCGCTGCTGTAGGAGGAAGGAAAAATGATACGAACGATTGACTTAAGCGGAATCTGGCAGTTGCAAATGGATGCCGGACAAGGCGCTGAAACTGTGACAGACACCATCCGCCTTCCAGGTACGACATCCTGCGCGCAAAAGGGAGAGAAGAATACAGAGATCTGTTACGGAAGCCTGACAGATGACTACCGGTTTGAGGGCGATGCCCTGTTCTCCCGTACATTTTTCTGGAATGAAAAAACAGACGGCGGCCATGTACTGCTCTTTTTGGAACGGACACGGATGACAACGGTATGGATTAACGGAAAAGAAGCAGGAACTTGTGATAGCCTCTGCTCTCCCCACATATATGAAATAACGCCCTATCTGGTTCCCGGAGAAAACCATGTCGCTGTCCGGGTACGGAACACCGGATACCCCACCAGAGGCGGCCATATGACGTCTCCGGATACCCAGTCTAACTGGAATGGAATCACCGGCCGGATCGAACTGCAGGTTTTTCCGGAGGTATTCCTTTCTAACGTCCGCCTGATCCCGCATGTCGAGAGCCGGTGCGTGCAGGTGATCGCTGAAATTGCCGGTGCACAGACGGGTGTTGTCACCGCTGCGTTGCAGACAGCTTATCCGGAGGAAGGAGAGTGGACATCCTGCGGACAGAGTTATCCGGCTGCAGAAGGAAAGGTAAATTTTCTTTGTCCGGTAGGTGAAAACGCGCTCTTATGGGATGAATTTTCCCCTTGCCTCTACCGTCTCCGCCTGACGCTGGGCGAGGATATATGGGAGGGCACCTTTGGGCTGCGGGAATTCAAAGCCAACCGGTCCAAATTCAGCATCAACGGTACAGATACATTTCTGCGCGGAAAACATGACGGGATGATCTTTCCGTTGACCGGGTATGCGCCCACCGGGCTGGAGGACTGGATGCGGGTGATGGGGATTGCCAAGTCCTATGGCATAAACCATTACCGTTTTCATACCTGTTGTCCACCCGAGGCGGCCTTTGAGGCGGCGGACCGCCTGGGGATTTATATGGAACCGGAATTGCCTTTCTGGGGTACCGTTTCCGCACTGGGCGAACCTGGATACAACCCGGAAGAACAGGCCTACCTGATTGCCGAAGGCGAACGGATTCTGCGTACATTCGGAAACCACCCGTCTTTTGTGATGTTTTCTCTTGGTAATGAGCTTTGGGGCAGTCAGGAAAGGCTGCGGGAAATTCTCCGGCATTACCGGACGCTGGATTCCAACCGCCTGTATACGCAAGGCTCCAACAATTTTCAATTTGTCCCCTGCATTTTGGAAGAAGATGACTTTTTCTGTGGCGTGCGCTTTTCCCGCGACCGCCTGATCCGCGGGTCTTATGCCATGTGTGATGCCCCGCTTGGACATATCCAGACACAAAAGCCCGCTTCTTCCCATTGCTATGATGCTGCGATCATGCCGGATGCGACAGAGGCCGACAGGCAAGCGGCCGCAAACGGTAAACTCCAAATCCAGTATGGAACCGGTGTCAAAGAAGTAGAAGCCAGCGGAACACCTGCTGTTTTGATCCCAAAGATCCCTGTCATTTCCCATGAAATTGGCCAGTATGAGACTTTTCCCGATTTCTCGGAAATCCCCAAATATACCGGTGCGCTCAAACCCTATAATCTGGAAGCGATCCGCAGCAGAATGGCTGAAAAGGGACTGCTATGCCAGGCGGATGACTTTTTTTACAATTCCGGCAAACTGGCTGTGCAATGCTATAAACAGGAAATCGAAACGGCGCTGCGTTCTTCCCGTCTGGCTGGATTCCAACTTTTGGATCTTCAGGATTTCAGCGGGCAGGGAACGGCTCTGGTCGGTGTTCTAAACGCTTTTATGGAAAATAAGGGAAGCGTCACGCCGGAAGAGTGGAGAATGTTCTGTGCGCCCACTGTGCTGCTGGCAGAAATGGATACCTTTATCTATGAAAGCGGAGATAATCTGCAGGCCTGTATTCTTCTTTCCTGTTATCAAGGCAGCCGCGTTCTGGCAGAAACCGCTGTCTGGCGTTTGGAAAGCAGCGGAAGGACGGTTGCCTCCGGTTCTTTCCCTGTCTACGTGGAAAAACCCGGTCTCTATCCGCTGGGGAATATTACCTGCCCGCTCCCCGATTCGGATCAGCCGGCAGTCTTTGATCTGATACTGGAGATTCCCGGTGCTGGGCTGCGCAACTGTTATCCTCTTTGGTGTTATCCCAAACAGTCCCTCCCCAATCTGCAAGGAAGGATGACAGAAAACGGCCGGACGGTATATATCGAATCCACCTTGTCCGCAGCAAAACGCCGGCTGGCACAGGGAGAGCCGGTTCTTCTGGTTCCGGACCATTTGGAGAAAAAAGTGCCCGGCATGTACTGTACAGATTTTTGGTGTTATCCCATGTTCCGTTCGATCTCTGAAAATATGGGCAAGCCTGTACCGACCGGCACCATGGGGCTGGTGATCGACGCTGCGCATCCGGCTCTGAAGGAGTTTCCCACCAATACCTATGCGACACCCCAGTGGTATGAAATTGTGCAGCATGCCGACTGTGCCGTTCTGGATGCTCTTCCGGAGGTCAAACATATCATCGTACAAATGGCGGATAATTTTGAACGCTGCCACCGGCTGGGCATTCTGTTTGAGATGGATACGGAGGCCGGTCCCCTGTTGGTATGTACGGTACGTCTGGATGAAATTGCCGGCTGTCCGGAAGGAAAACAGTGGATTCGAAGCATCCTGCATTACCTGCTGTCCAAATCTTAAACAAAAGGCCCATAAGCGGCCTGGCTATCGGCTTTTTCTTTCGCTGCAGGCTTTGCAGGGCTTATGCAGGGTTTATGCAGCCGTACAAAGCGGTGACAGGCATAAAAACAGACCCAGGAAAAAATCCGGATCCCTTTCTTGCTTTTTGACCGGAGGAGTGATACAATTTAGTTAAACAGCCTGTCCGTGCTTTTAAACGGGGACAGGTTATAGAATGGATCCGGCACTGGGGAAGAAAACCGGATGCAAATAAACGGAGGAATTATAAAATGGAACAAAAATTTATTGTAGAAACTTCGGCGCGGCACGTGCACCTTTCTAAAGAAGATCTGGCCACGTTGTTTGGACCGGGTGCAGAATTAACCGTAAAGAAAGAGCTGTCCCAGCCAGGCCAATATGCTTCCAATGAGCGTGTCAACATCATTGGTCCGAAAAGCGAACTGAAAAACGTCTCTATCCTGGGGCCGGTTCGTGCGGCAACCCAGGTGGAAATTTCTGCAACGGACGCGCGGGCGATCGGAGTGACCGCGCCGATTCGGGAGTCCGGAGATATTGCCGGTTCCGGCAGCTGCAAAATTGTTGGTCCTGCTGGAGAAATTGAAATCAGCGAAGGGGTAATCGTTGCAAAACGGCATATCCACTTTACGCCTGAAAATGCGGCGGCATTCGGCGTAAAGGACAAACAAATCGTCAGCGTGAAAATCAACACACCGGAACGCAGCCTGATTTTTGGCGATGTCGTTGTCCGTGTTTCAGAAAAATTTGCACCTGCCATGCATATTGATACAGATGAGTCCAACGCAGCAGGGTGCAGCGGGGTTGTTTATGGAGAAATCGTAAAATAATCGCAGGCGCGTTTAAAACAGGCATTCCAGTAGGAATGCTTGTTTTTTGTCTTGAAAAAGTCTGTCGGGAAATTTCAAGAGGCCCTTGTCTTTTGGAATGGTTTGTGCTAGACTGTAAGGCAGTAAGACAGTGGGATCTCAAACAGAGTCGTGGAGGAAACACATGCACAGTTTTACCATTGGAAAAAATGATGCGGGCCAGCGTCTGGATAAATTTCTCTCAAAAGCCCTGCCCGCTTTACCAAAATCCATGTTGTATAAAGCGATCCGTACCAAAAAAATTAAGAGGAACGGTAAACGCTGTACCATCGATGAACGGTTGGAAGAAAACGATCTGCTGACTTTATATATAAAAGACGATTTTTTTCCAGCGCCTGCTGCAGCAGAACCGCCGGATTTTTTTAATGCCTCCCTGAATTTAGATGTGATTTATGAAGATCCGCATATTTTACTGGTATATAAACCGCCCGGCCTTCTCTGCCATAGCGACGGCCGACACTTCGGGGACACGCTGGTTGACCGCGTCCGTTTGTATTTATATCACCGTAAAGCCTATCTGCCGGCGGAAGAAAACTCTTTCGCACCTGCATTATGCAATCGGCTGGACCGAAATACAGAGGGACTGGTGCTGGCCGCTAAAGATGCCGCCAGCCTGCGTTTTTTTAATGAGAAATTAAAAACGCGTGAAGTGGAAAAATATTATCGCTGCCTGGTATGGGGAATGCCGCAGCCCCCACAGGGGCTTTTGACCCATTACCTGATCAAAGACGGAGATGTGAATACCGTCCGGGTATATAACCAGGAAAAGAAAAACAGCAAACAGATTCTGACAGAATACCGGCGCATTCCGAATCCTGCTATTGAAAAAAGCGGAAGATGCTTGCTGGAAATCCGTCTGCTGACCGGAAGAAGCCACCAAATCCGGGCACAGCTGGCCCATATCGGACACCCGCTCTGCGGGGACAGCAAATATGGAGGCGGACAGGGCGGCTATTGTCTCTGCGCTTACCAGCTTGTCTTTTCCTTTTCAGATCCGCCCGATATGTTTGCGTATCTGAACCATCAGCGGTTTACCCTTCCCCTTCCTTCCAATCTGACTGATTTCACATATTAATATATGAATCATTAATCTATATAGGAGATGAATGTATGACTGAATTTTCAGGACCTTCTTTTTCAGATCTGGATTTAACTGACCCTAAACCGAAAAGTGCCTATAAGCCAGTCCGAATGGTTGCGGGTAGTTTTCTGGCCATCATCTTGACCGGTACGCTATTGCTCTGCCTCCCCATTTCTTCTAGAAATATGGAAGTGACGCCGGTTTTGGACGCGCTGTTTACAGCTACATCCGCCACCTGCGTGACCGGGTTGTCCGTCTACGATACGTATCTCTATTTTTCGCCGTTTGGCCAAACCGTCATCCTGCTTTTAATTCAGTTGGGCGGGATTGGACTGATTACCTTTACAACATTTTTCACTTTGGCTTTTCGCGGAAAATTAGGACTGCGGAATATGCGTCTGGCCAGTGAATCCGCCAATTTTGGAAATACAACCGGAATTCAGGGCATTTTAAGTACTGTCATTACCGTGACCTTTCTTTGTGAAGCGATTGGCGCTTGTTTTCTGGCGATCCGTTTTGTGCCTGCTTATGGCCTGCATGGGGTTTTTATTTCTATTTTTATGGCTGTCTCTGCATATTGTAATGCGGGATTTGACATTCTTGGATTTTTGGGGGCTTCTCAAAGTCTGATCCCTTTTGCCAATGATCCCCTGGTCATTTTGACCATCGCTTTTTTAATTATTTTTGGTGGCATTGGGTTTATTGTGTTCTATGACCTGCTGACCAGCCGCCGGCGCGGGAAAAAAGTCCATCATTTGTTGCTCCACTCCAAAATTGTCCTGGTAACGACCGGCATTCTCCTTTTGCTGGGAACGGTTTGTTTTTTGATATTTGAATATCGGAACACCCTGGATGGTATGGGTTTTTTCCAGAAACTCATGGTTTCGTTTTTTAGCAGTACCACCAGCAGAACGGCAGGTTTTGCGGCAGTAGACTATGGACAGGTTTCTGATATGACAAAATTCCTGACGATTATTCTGATGTTTGTGGGTGCATCGCCCGGTTCTACCGGCGGCGGAATTAAAACGGCTACCCTGGTCGTGGTGGTGATGTCAGTCATCAGCGTCATGCGGGGATATAACGACACCATTATCTTCCACAAACGAGTGGATAAAAATACGGTATATAAAGCGATGGCACTGATTTTTGTTTCCATGTTCCTGCTGGTGATCGCTTTAGGTGTCCTGGTTCTGCTGGAACCGGACTTTCATGCGCTGGACCTGTTGTTTGAAGCTGTATCCGCCTATTCTACGACCGGTCTCTCTTCCGCTGGCACACCGAATCTTTCGGATCCCTCTCAGGCCATCCTGATCTTCCTGATGTATATTGGCCGGGTTGGCCCGCTTTCCTTTGTTCTGGCGCTATCCGCATCCCATGGTTCTCATGGGCGCAACACCACACTTCCTGAGGGAAAAGTGATGATCGGTTAATTGTGATATCGCAGATAAGGAGTTTCTATATGCGAATTGTGCATACCTCAGACTGGCACTTAGGAAAAATCGTCAGCGAATACAGTATGCTGGAAGATCAGCGGTATATTCTGCACCAGCTGATCCAGTTTTTACAGGATTTCCGGGCAGATGTTCTGCTGATTTCCGGGGATCTGTATGACCGGAGCATCCCTGGTGCGGATGCGGTCCGCCTGGCCGATGAAATTCTTTCTGAAATCGCTTCCCACCATATATCTGTATTTCTAATCGCGGGCAACCACGATTCCCCTGAACGCCTGTCTTTTTTAAGCGGCTTGCTGTCGGTCGAAGGTATTTATATCGCCGGTATGCCGGAAATACCGGTACGCCGGGTCACGCTGGAAGACTCGTTCGGGCCGGTTCATTTCTTTCTGCTTCCCTATCTGGAGCCGGGAGATCTGCGCCCGCTGTTTCCAGATCGTGTGCATACCTATGATGAAGCAATTGGTGCGGTGGCGGAAACTTTTCTGCCTTCTTTGCAGAAAGATGAACGGAATATCCTTCTGGCACATGGTTTTTTCAGTTATGTCGGAAAGGACGGACAGCCAGTAGATCCTGCTGTCTTTTCTGCATCAGAAACCTCTCTGGGGGGAACGGATCTGGTGAACGCGGCCCGATTTTCCTGCTTTGACTATGCAGCGTTTGGACACCTGCACGCGCCGCAGCAAACGGGTTTTCCTCACATGCGGTACAGTGGCTCTTTATTAAAATATTCTGCCAGCGAAGCCGGACAGAAAAAGTCGGTCACCTGCATTGAACTCTGCGAAAAAGGAAATTGTACCATCACGCAGCATTCTCTTTCTCCTCTTCGGGACCTGCGGATGATCCAGGGAAACTTTTCGGATCTGTGCCGTTATGGGCGGGAAAGCGATCCGCATCCGGAAGATTATATCTATGCCGTGCTGACAGATCCCGCCCCGATCCTGGATGGAGCGCTGCTCTTAAAAAGTGTGTTTCCCAACCTGATGGGACTCCGGTACGAACAGGATCTGTTTACCGGACAGGAAAATCTTTTGTCTGCAGAGGCCATCCGGCAGAAGAGCCAAACCGATCTGTTTGGTGCGTTTTATCTTTCTTTAACAGGAGAACCGCTTTCTCCGGATCAACAGGCTCTATTTGAAGACGTACTCCATACTGTACGTCGCACGGAACATGAAAAGGAGGGATATTGATGCGTCCTGTTGTCTTATCCCTCCGCGCTTTTGGACCGTTCTGTGAAAACCTCCGGCTGGATTTTTCCTCTCTGCCGGAAAACGAACTTTTTTTAATTACCGGACCGACCGGATCCGGAAAAACCACGATTTTTGACGCTATCTGCTTTGCATTGTACGGAGAAGCCAGCGGAGAACTGCGGCAAAGTGAAAATTTCAAATGTCTTCTGGCTCCACCGGATACAATCTGTGAGGTCAGCCTTTCCTTTACGTTAAAGGGGGCGTTGTATCATATTCAGCGTACGCCGAAGCAGTCGAAGCTCAAACGGGACGGCTCTCTGGGCGAACGCCCGGCGACAGCCTCGCTGACCCTGCCGGACGGTACCGTTCTGACCGGTAGCGAAGCTGTCACCAAAAAAGTAACCCAGCTCATGGGAATTGATCAAGCGCAGTTCAAGAAAATCGTCATGCTTCCACAGGGAGAATTTCGAAAACTGCTGGATGCCAAGAGCGATGAAAAAAGAGAGATTTTGCAACGTATTTTCAGCACGCAGCTTTTTGCCGCTGTTACCGAAGAATTTGGCGCCCGCGCTAAGAGGTTTGAGTCGGAGATCCGGGAGCTGCAGATGCGAAACCAGGCCTATCTGTCCGGTATAGATGGCTCAGGCAATACGCTTCTGCTGGATGCTGCCGGCCGGGAAAATCCGGACATGCCGGAAGTGCTCCGTCTGTTGGAAGAGGACGGCAGAAACACCTCGGAAAAACTTCAAAAGATACAGGCAGAACAAACGGCCCTGGAACAGCAAAAAGAACAGATCAATATTCCATACGCGATTGAAATCAATCGAAAATTTGAAAATTTAGAAACATACCAAAATACGTTGGAAACACTGAAAAATGAAGAACCTGTTTATGCAGAAAAAAAAGTATATTATCAGCGTTTGACAGCAGCTGCCCGTCTGTTTGATGTATACGATTCCCTGCAGCAGCAAATTCGTCTGAAAGAAGGGCTCCGTCAGCAGATCCAGGACTGCCAGAACACCCGCACAGAGGTCAGCAATGCCCTCCAGTTGGCTGAAAAACGCTGCGCAGATGCACAGGCTGCCTGGCCGGAAGCAGAGGAAGCAGAAAAGCAGTTGGGGATACTGGATACCTTACGGCAGATTTTTACAGAAATTAAACAGGCTGAAAATACCCGTTCCGATTTACAGAAAGAGCTGCAGAAACAGGATCGAATGGCTGAAAACCAGCGTCTTGCCAAATTGCGTTTTTCCTCTTTGCAGGAAGTGGAATCTGCGCGGCAAACAGCGGGATTACTTCGCAGTCTGCAACAGTCTGTGCAGGCATTAGTCGCTGCCGTCCAAAAGACAGAAGACGCACGAGGCCGATACAGGCAAACTTTTCTGACCTTTCTGGATGGTCAGGCCGGTATGCTGGCCTCCCGCCTGGTTCCAGGCGCTCCCTGTCCGGTCTGCGGTTCTGTCAACCATCCGCAGCCTGCCAAACCTGTCAAAGCAGTCTCCAAAGATGAAGTGGATGCCTGTGCCGCCGCCTATGAAACAGCGCAGAAACAGCAGGTACAGCTGGAAAAGGCATGTCATACCGCCTTGGAACAATTGCAGCAGGCCGACGCGGCCCTCGTGTCCGCCTCCTCTGTCCCCGCACTGTTGGATAACACTGCAGCACTGGTACAGGCAGTTGATATGGCGGAACAGACTGTTGCACAAAAGCAGAAAATATTGGATTCCCGTACAGAAGAAGTTGTACGGGTGATGGGCGAGGCTGTACTTTCCAATCACAAACTTTGGAATGCCGACTATCTCTCTTCCAGAGAAGTGGAACTGACTGCTGCCCATGCACGCCTGTCCGGAGCACTGGACAGTTTGGATGCGCAGATTGCGTCTCTGCGGCAAAGATTACCTCAGGATCTGCAGGAAGAAGAAACCCTTCTGTCTCAGTACCGCCATCTCTCCTCCCGTCAAACTGAAATCCGGGAGACCATCGAGTCTGCAAAAAAAACAGCGGCAGATATCCAAACGCAGTATGCTGTTTTAAATGAACGGGTCTGCGTATTGCAGACCCAGTTGGCACAGGCGGAGCAAGAATGCGGCAGGCAGACAGAAATCCTTCGAAATATGGAACAAAGCAGCGGTTTTTCCGGTCCGGAAGACTATCTGCCCCTGCGTTCCCAGCTGCCGGAAACCGTATCGTTAGAAAAACAGTTGCAATCCTATACAAACTCTCTGACCCTGTATACGGAAACCGTCCGTACGCTGCGCCAGGAACTCAACGGTCTCACGCCGTTTGATCTCCCGGCCATGCAGGATCGGTTAAAAAGCCTGGATCAGGAACTGCAAACGCAGCGCCAGATGCTGCTTTCTCTTTCAACCCGTGCAGATAAAAATAAACACGCCGCACAGCATATACAAGACAATTTATCCCGTTCCCAGAACCTGCTCACTGCGCATCAGCAGGTCGATTATCTTTTCCGTTTGGCATCCGGCAACAACCCCCAGCGGCTTTCCTTTGAACGGTATATTCTGGCTTCTTACTTTAATGACGTCATTGCCTGTGCCAATCAGCGTCTGAAAATCATGACTGACGCCCGATACCGGCTCCAGCGGCGGCAGGAGCGGCAAAAGTACGGTGCTGCTTCCGGGCTTGACCTGGAAATCTTCGATTTTACTGCTGGAAAATGCCGGCCGGTCAGCACGCTTTCCGGCGGAGAAAGCTTTATAGCTTCGCTGGCATTGGCTTTGGGACTTGCCGACGTCGCATCCCAATATGCCGGCGGCGTGGAAATCAACACTATGTTTATTGATGAGGGGTTTGGATCTCTGGATGAAGAATCGTTGGAGAGTGCCGTTGCCTGCCTGCAAAATCTCCGGCAAAATGGCCGGCTGATCGGCGTCATCTCCCATATGCCAGAACTGAAAGAAAAGATATCCACCCGGTTGGTTGTTTCCAAAGGAAAGAACGGGAGTACAGCCAGGTTTATTTTGTAAAAAGGAGGCCGTTCCATGGATCCGCAGCGTGTCAGCAAATGGCTTTGTATTGCCGCAGCCCTTATGCTTTGTATCCTTCTGTTATATAATGCCGCTACCGTCCCTTCTTTTCTGCCGCTGCAGGTATCCTATGCCGAGTCCTCCGATGAATCGTCCGATATTTTAAGTTCCGGATCGGAAGCGGCATCTTCTGCGCCCGTGTCTTCCCTGTTGCCGTCCGGCCGCTGGGATCTGAATCTGGTTTCCGTGGAAGAACTTTGTGAAATTCCGGGGATCGGTACCGTAACAGCAGAAAAAATCATTAATTTTCGAACAGAAATCGGAAAATTTTCAGAAATGGAAGAATTGCTGCAAATTCAGGGAATCGGTGAGAAAACGTTGGAGAAACTGCGCCAATATTTGGAGATTCCTGTTTTAACCGATACAGAATAAGTATCCCTGTCTTCCTTGTATTCCCTCCAAAAAAACAAAAATTTTTCAAAAAGGGCTTGACTTTTTAACATCAATCGTGTAATATATAAAAGTCGCTTGATTTGAAAATCAAATGATGGGAGCATAGCTCAGCTGGGAGAGCATCTGCCTTACAAGCAGAGGGTCATAGGTTCGAGCCCTATTGTTCCCACCATATGTGGCCCGGTAGTTCAGTCGGTTAGAACGCTTGCCTGTCACGCAAGAGGTCGTCAGTTCGAATCTGATTCGGGTCGCCACTTGCCTCTGTAGCTCAGTCGGTAGAGCAGAGGACTGAAAATCCTCGTGTCGATGGTTCGATTCCGTCCGGAGGCACCATTGCGGGTTTAGCTCATCTGGTAGAGCGCCACCTTGCCAAGGTGGAG